>CAZAXY010000014.1:0-45417 GCA_964489125.1 uncultured Saprospiraceae bacterium | reverse complement strand
CTGCCATAGTAATTGAGTTTTAATGAACCGCAATATTACGGTATTAAAAGTGAACTCAACAATTTAAAGTTCCAGTAATTATTGTTTTTCTATTTTTACTGGGTCATCATTTTTAAAAGGTTTATATGGAAATAACTGATCATCAGAATACTAAGATTGTGGCCACAGTGGGCCCGGCATGCAATAGCCCAGAAAAACTACTGGAGCTTGTACAAGCAGGAGTAGACGTTTTTAGGCTTAATTTTTCACATGGCACACACGAGGACCACAAGAAGGTTATCGAACATGTGACTCAAATCAATACCAATTATGGTCTTCACATAGGCCTGTTGGCAGATCTACAAGGTCCAAAGCTCAGAGTTGGTAAAGTTCAGGAAGGTGGGATTCCGTTAGAAAAAGAAGAAGTAATTAGATTTACCAATAAAGAATGCCTAGGCACCAAGGAGTGCGTATATATGAGCTATCCTGAGTTCGCTAGTGATGTAGAGCGAGGAGAACGTGTATTATGCGATGATGGGAAACTAGTATTTGAAGTAGTTAATACTGATGGCAAATCAGAGGTTGACTTAAAAGTAATTTATGGAGGTATTCTTCAATCCAATAAGGGGGTAAACTTGCCCGACACGAATATATCGCAGCCATGCCTTACTGAGAAAGATCTAAAAGATCTTGAGTACATCCTTACTCAGCCTGTAAACTGGATAGCACTCTCCTTTGTAAGAAGTGCAGATGATGTTCGAGAGCTGATTTCACATATCGAAGCGGCAGGACATGATGCCAAGGTGATCTCTAAGATTGAGAAGCCAGAAGCTGTACAAAACATAAAAGCAATCGTAAAAGCCTCCAATGCTATTATGATTGCAAGAGGAGATTTAGGTGTGGAGGTGCCAATTGAGAGAGTACCTGCCATCCAGAAGCGTATTATCAAGATGTGCATACAGCGAGCAAGACCAGTAATAGTAGCTACCCAGATGATGGAGAGTATGATGAAGAATCCAAGTCCTTCAAGAGCAGAGGTGACAGATGTCGCCAATGCCGTTCTAGATGGTACGGATGCGGTTATGCTCAGTGGAGAAACTTCCGTAGGAGATCATCCTGTAGAGGTAGTCAGGGCGATGAATAGAATAATTAGTGAAGCCGAGAAAAATTATGAACTAACTGATAAGAGACCCAAGGCCAATCGCAAAGCCTCGACATTTTTGTCTGACACTATCTGCTTACGGGCAGCCAAGCTGGCCGAAGAAATCGGTGCTTGCGTAATTACAGGACTCACTGTATCCGGTTATACAGCTTTTAAGATTTCAAGCTATAGACCCAAATCTAAGATTAGTATATTCTCCAATAATCAGAGTATGCTGAAGTCGCTTAATCTATTATGGGGTGTGAGGACCTATTATTATGACAAGTTTACGACTACTGACGGAACTATTGAGGATAAGATTAATATTCTCAAGAAGAATAATATCCTGAAAGAAGGAGATATCATCGTTAATACGGGCAGCATGCCAATCAAGAAGCGCTTTAGGACTAATATGATGAAAATCACTGTCGTAGAGTAAGCATATTGACAATCTGTCCTCTTAATGATCGTTTACGATAAAGGAGATATTACTATGGATAGGTTTTTGGTGATTTTGATGGTGATGTGCTTTTGGCAAATGTCCTTCACACAAGGTATATACAGTGAAGAGGAAATTACAGAACAAGGTCTCTTCATACAAGCAAATCAATACAAGCTGCTATCTAAATACGATAAGGCTGAAGAGATTTATAAAAAAATAATCGAATCAGACCCTATTAATAGCGCAGCATATTATGACCTCGCAAGAGTGCAACTCTCCCAAGAGGATTTTGACAATGCGCTCAAGTCGATAAAGCGAGCTACCACATTATCACCTAACAATGTGTGGTACCTATTGGCTAGGGCAGACATAGAAGAGCAATCTGGCGATTGCACATCCAGTGCTCGGTCATTGAGTGATGTGCTTAAACTACAGGAAGACTATGATTTATACGGCAGACTTTTCAAGACCTATGTTGATTGCGAAAATGCTGACGGAGCACTCAAGACCATAGACATTATAAATAAGAAATACGGGAGTAATATAGGCTGGCTCGATGAGCAAATCAATATTCTGTTTCTTATTAATAAACCCAAAGATGCTATAAAAGCTGTTGAGTCTTATGTCAAGCAAAACCCCAAGCACATAGAAGGTTTTGAGAGATTGGCAAATGTGTATCACGTCACTGGCAAAGTTAGAGAAGCCAAAACAGCTCTTAATAATATTATTAAAAAAGATCCTTATAATGAGTATGCCAAATACCTGACGGGTGTGCTATCAGAGGATTCAAAATCTGATGAACAGGGTCTCATGTCGATAGTCAAAGACCCTAGATTAAATATCGACCAAAAGATCAAGGCAATTATCCCATTATTGCAATTAGCAACAGATCCCACTGCGATTAATCAATTGCGTGAAGCAGCCGATATACTTGTAGCCGACTATCCACAAGAAGCTAAGGCACATGCGATACAGGGAGATATCCTGATGATAAAAGGGATGACCGCTGAGGCCACTCAATCATTTGAGGCTACTCTTAAGCTAGATAAGAGTAATTATGCTGTCTGGGATCAGCTCCTTTATGCATATATGTTAGAAGGGGCTTTTGACAAGTTGGTGACAAGTTCAGAAGAAGCCTTGGATTACTATCCAAATCTGAGTAGCCCCTATATCTATCATGCCATCGGACAGTATGAATCAGGTTCACAAGAAATCGCTCAAGAGTTCATTGAAGAGTTCAGGTTCATAGGAACCAATGATCCACTGCTGCAGGACCTCAGTGTTATAGTTGAAAGTAAAATCAAGAATAATCAAGGGGATATTGATGGAGCTATAGATGTCCTTACGAGTTATGCAGCCGATCATAAGGTAATTCATCCTGACTTGTTCGATTTGCAAGGGGATTTATTCTTACAGAAAGGTGATAAAAAAGCTGCGGCAGAGAGTTGGCAAAAAGCATTAAAGTTAGGCGGAGCGCCAGATCAACTGAATGCTAAAATCCAATCCATCTAATATGTATTTAAGCAAGAGAGTGCTTTACCTATTGCTAGGAGTTGTTCTTACGGCTTATTCTTGCAAATCAACAGAAAAGCTTGCTAAGATTAAAAAGACCAGCCTCAACGAATTGTTGGAGAGTTTAGATTCAAATACTCATGAGTACGAGTATTTTTCTGCTAAGGCTAAGTTGAAGTATAATGGTCCTGAATTGAATGTATCTGGAAGGTCCAATATTAGAATGATAAAAGATAGTCTGACCTGGATGAACTTTAAGAAAGTGAGCATCGAAGGATCTCGGGCACTTATGACTCAAGATTCATTTTGGATACTTTACCGATTTGATGATATATATGAATCAGGCTCGTTTGATGAACTTATGGACTACTATAAAATTGGATTGAGCTTCGATGACTTTCAGGATCTAATAGTAGGCAACTATTATGTCCCTAAGCCAGATGAGGTACGGTCATTAACCTCTGAAGTATTACATATTTTAGATTTTCATAGAGGAGTGAATCGATATCAGTATGGAATTGACGGTGACTTTAAGATCAGAAAGATGCTTATCTCTGATCCTTTTGGACGGACAGTTATAGTCACCATGGATGATTTTAGTGATACTGGTATCGCCCAATCCAAAGATTGTCAAATCCTTTTGGAGGATGGCCAGACAGCGTCAGTTTCGATTGACCTAAATGATATAGAGTTCGATATACCTAAAACAATAAAGTTTGATATACCGCAGCATTATACTCGTCTTCCTTAGTTTGGGCAGTTTAGCAATTCCAGCCTCATCACAAGATTTAGATGGATTAAGGAATGAGCGAGAGTTAATTGACGACCGCATAGATCTCCTAAATAATAAACTCAAGGAACCTAAAGTGATTAAAACTGATTTGCTGGATCGATATACCATTATCCAAAGTAAAATTGAGCAGCAAGAATCTCTACAGGACAATATCTCAAAAGAAATTCAAGCTCTTGATAAATTGCTTACTCAGATTCAATCTGACGCTTCAGCAGTGTCAATCGATCAACAAAGGCGCAAGAGAGATCTTGATAAATTGATCCGTAGAGATTTTTATAAACAACTGCTATCTGGATCTTCTGTGGCCGCTTCAAGTGGTCATGAATTAATTTCTAACTATACGTCTAGACGGTACCAGACCTATCTGAGGGACAGAACTATAGCAGATATAAGCCACTTGGCTAGTCAATCAGATGTGATAAGTGACAGTATCGAAATGATAAAAACCATCATCGCCGCAAAAGAAGAATTGTTACTCAAGGAAGAGGATAACTCAAAAAATATACAAGACGACAAAGCCTATAGTGAGAAAACTCTTAAATCTATACAGGCGGATGCCCCTAATCTGCAAGAGGAAGTTTCTAAACAAATAGCACGACAAGAGCGCACCAATGAAGTTATTAACAGAGCAATTTCTGCGGCTTCTGCTGAAGCGATAGGACAAAGTGGAAAGGCCCTAGATCAGTATGGCAGAAGTGTGCATAGGAGTCTCCCATGGCCAGTTAGTGGAGGGGTGGTTACAAGAGGATTTGGTCAGGAAAACTATGGTAATGTTACAAATCTTCAATTCCAAAATAGTGGGATCAATATGATCTGTCCTTCAGGTCAATCCGTCAGAACAGTTGATGGAGGGCGTGTGATAATGAGTGGTGTACAACCTCCTTATGGTCATGTTATAATCGTCAATCACGGGGATTATGACTCTGCATACTTTAATATCGATAAGCCTGTCGTATCTGCCAATGATCAGGTAGCCATTGGTGATTATATTGGAAGCTTGGAACAAAATGAAGCAGGATCAGAATTCTATTTCGAGATTTGGTATCGGCATAAACAAATTGATCCCTTGCAATGGCTGATAAAACGATAGCTTTGTACTGTATAAACAAGAAATGTCAGATAGCTGGGATGTAGGGAAAAAGAAAAAAAGCGGACTCAAGAAAGGTGCTGAAAATGCGGTGCTTGTCGCTATCGTCCGTCGAAATCAAGATAGAGAGGAAGTCCGAGAGTATCTTGATGAATTAGAGTTTCTGGCTTTGACAGCTGGAGCTAATAGTGTTAACCGATTTGTTCAAGCTCTTGACCATCCCAATTCACGAACATTCATCGGTGAAGGAAAAGCCATTGAGATCAGCGAGTACGTTGAAAACAATGAGGTAGACCTTGTCATATTTGATGACGACCTGACAGCCAAGCAGACTAATATCCTGGAAGAGATGTTTAAGCGCAAGATCATCGATCGCAGCACGCTCATTCTTGACATTTTCGCTAATCGTGCA
Source organism: uncultured Saprospiraceae bacterium (assembly GCA_964489125.1). Lineage (GTDB taxonomy): Bacteria > Bacteroidota > Bacteroidia > Chitinophagales > Saprospiraceae > GYS-P2D. The sequence continues at coordinate 40,051 of CAZAXY010000014.1, read as the reverse complement.
AGGACAGCTCAAGCCCAAACTCAAGTAGATCTGGCGCAAATGCAATATCTATTGCCCCGGCTCAGGGGATTATGGACTCACCTAGAGCGCCAGCGAGGAGGTATCGGGATGAGAGGTCCTGGTGAGCAAGAAATTGAAACGGATAGACGTATCGTCAGAGATAAGATTTCTAAGCTAAAGAAGAAGCTCCAGAAGATAGATAGACAGAACCAAACACAGCGAGCAAATCGATCAGATCTCATACGTGTCGCACTGGTAGGATATACTAATGTAGGAAAGTCCACGCTCATGAATCTGCTGAGCAAGTCCGAGCTATTTGCTGAAAATAAGTTGTTTGCTACGCTGGATACTACTGTGCGCAAGGTTGTATTTGGTCGAATGCCATTTCTGTTATCTGATACGGTTGGGTTTATTCGTAAGCTACCTCATCATCTGGTCGAGAGCTTTAAGTCTACGCTTGATGAAGTAAGGGAGTCCGATTTGCTCATGCATGTCGTGGATATGGCTCATCCACAATATGAGGATCATATCAAGACCGTACAAGAAACTCTGCAATCCCTTGGAGTAGAAGGCAAGCGCCATATCTTGGTCTTTAACAAACTTGACCTGTATAGAAAGCGATATTTCGATGAGCTCTTAGATGAGGAGGGTAGAACGGAGGTGATGCAAGAGATCACCGAGAAGCTGGTTACTCAGTATAAAGATTATCGAGTCGTTTTTATTTCTGCTATAGCTAAAGAAAATATCGATGATCTACGTCAGATAATGACTCAAGAAATTGAAGCAGAATACAAAATTAGATATCCCTATAGAGCACTTCACTTTTAGAATTCACCTTTTATGATTAGATCAATAACAATTGAATGAACACTATCCAACGCTATGCTCACCTCTTAGTCCATTACTGCCTCGAATTGCGAGCAGGGCAGAAAGTATTTATTCGATCCACAGTGCTGGCAGAAGAATTAGTTCGGGAGGTCTATAGAGAAGCAATTAAGGTTGGAGCACATCCATATGTCGACCTAGCATTCAGAGGTAAGTCCAAGATATACTTTGATCATGCCAATGATGACCAGCTTCAAGCTGTCTCAGCAATTCAGAAGCTTATAGTCGAGAACTACGATGCTTATCTCACCATAAGGGCTCCGTACAATCTACGTGAAGAGTCGAGTGTTGATCCAGCCAAAAGGACTATGAGAACTAAATCTGGTCAAGAACTTAACCAGATTTTTTCTCAACGTACTGCGGAGGGGACTATGGTTAGGACACTCTGTCAGTATCCTACTCAGGCGAGTGCCCAAGAGGCAGGGATGTCTCTTGAGGAGTATCAACAGTTCGTATTCTCTGCATGCCATCTATTTGATGATGACCCAGCTGCATCATGGTTGAAAATTAGAAAGCAACAGCAACGCTATGTAGATTACCTCAACAAGTCTAGACATATTAGATATGTAGGGCCTCAGACTGATATTAGTTTTAGTATCGATGGTCGCACATGGATCAATTCTGATGGCAGGGTAAACATGCCTAGTGGTGAAGTCTTTTCAGGACCAGTAGAAGACTCCGTGAATGGTCATGTCTATTTCGACTATCCGTCAATCTTCAATGGCAAGGAAGTAAGCGGTATCAGATTTGAGGTAAAGAATGGGGAGATAATATCTTATAGTGCAGAGCGTGGAGAGGAAATCTTAGATGAAATCTTGAAAATTGAAGGAGCCAAGTATTTTGGCGAGGTCGCAATAGGCACCAACTATAATATCAGCACTCCAACTAAGAACATCCTATTCGATGAGAAGATCGGAGGCACCATCCATATGGCAATAGGTCAGAGCTATATACAGACAGGAGGAAAGAACAAATCTGCAATCCATTGGGATATGATTTCGGATATGTCTGAAGGCGGAAAGATTTATGCCGATGAGAAGCTTATCTATGAGAACGGTAAGTTTATCATCTATTGACGGGATGATGTCAATCTTGGCACATTGACATTTAGATTCTTATTCTCCGAGCTGATAAAAAATATCAGTCATTCTTAACAAGAGTCATTTTTGATCATAAGAATGAGCCGCTTACTGGAATCTTAATTACAGGTCCATCATCTTTCTGCTGAAGCCTTATGCTGTAGCTTGTAGTATATGGTAAGCTTCTAATAGGTGTTATTGTAATCGCTGTTGTTTTCCTGTTTGGTTTTCAGGTGAATTCATTGATCAACAAATTCTATGAAATTGAGTTAGCAAATAAGAATAAACACATTGAGCTACCAATGGACTCTATTCTCTTGTATGGATTAGACTCAAACGATATTATTCAAGTCGATCTAAATCAGGATAGCCTATTCTTACATTTTTGGGCCACTTGGTGCAAACCTTGCATAGCTGAGCTGGATTCTTTGAATGATATTTTTAGTCAAAGTGAAACACCTCAATTTTATATTATTAGTGACGAACCATATGAGAAAATTGATTCTTTCTTAGAAAAAATCATATTTGATAATTTGAGATTTTATTCGATGGATTATAAGATCAATGACTTAGGTGTAAAGGTTCTGCCAACGACATTGCTAAAAACGGACTCTGATCCTAGATTTCGTAAAATAGTTGGTGGTGGGAATATATTTCCATATTTGAATTGAGTGAGTATCACTATCGTCTTTAAAAGAGATTCTGTCAATTCTCAATTGACAATAAGAATGGGCTAGTTCAAAGGCTATCAATATTGAACCCTAATCTCAGTACGTCTATTATATTCGTGTTCGGACTCTGTGCAGTATACCCCATTGGAGCAATGGTTGCGTAGAGCAGTTTCTCCCATTCCGACGGTCTTTACACGATTGGCATTTACCCCACTATCTGTTATAATTTTCTTTACTGATTCTGCTCTTTCGAGAGAAAGTTTCATGTTGAATTCTGCAAATCCTCTTGAATCAGTATGACCTATTAGGTCAACATGAGCATTAGGATAGTCTTTCATAAATTGGATCAACCTATTCAATTGTTCTGTGGACTCGGAGGTAATCTTGGAGCTGTTGTAATTATAATTTAACTGATCGAAGACATACACTTTATCTGTTGGAGCGAAACCTACATTCGATTTAGACGGAGGCGTTTCATTAACTATAGGATCTATCTCTCTTGCCGGAGGCTTGGGTGTCAGTTCTAGCTCCATTTCTTTTATCCGATCCGAACCATAGATTAGGAGGTTAAATTTTTCATAGTCGTTGTGCTCTACCTTAAGGAAGTACTTAAGATCGGGAGATATGACGAATGAGACAGCCCCATTCTCATCACTCCTCGATGGTTGAGAATTATCACCTTGCTGAGATTCAATACTCACATTATTAGCTTCTCCATTGTTAAGATTGGTGGCAGGAGTTAGGCTGATCAGTGCATCAGTGACAATCCGTCGGTCAGATCCTACTACGTTGATTTGCGCTGTATAAGGTTCTTCACGCTTTTTAAAATCCGAGTCGATGATTTTCGGTAAGAACAAATCCTCACTAAAACTGACCTCATAGATATCATCTTTACCTGCACCGCCATCTCGATTTGAGCTGAAGTATCCATATCGCATATCGGTAAGAATCAGACTAAAGTCATCACTTATAGTGTTAACAGACGCACCGAGATTGACGCCCTCAGACCAAGCTCCATCGGACATTGTTGAGACATAGATATCTAGGCCACCATGGCCGTCGGGATCATTAGAGGCATACAGCAAGATACTGTCACGCCATAGTACGGGAAATGCCTCATTATATGGACTGTTGACATCGCCTTGAATTGGAATAGGCATCGTCCATCCTGTATCACTTAATGTCGAGTGATATAAGTCGAAACCTCCTACGGCATCTACTTTGTTGGCTGATAGTATCATCCCTGATCCATCACTGTTAAGTGCAGGATGTTGGATGCTGTAGTCCGTATTGTTAAAAATGTTACGGTCCTGAGGAATCACTACATTGTTGCTAAAGCTTGCTGTATTGATTTGATTTCTTGCCTTACGACTAGCTTTTTTACCTTTTTGAGAGACTGTATAGTATAGTGTGCCTCTGTGATTATCATAACTCATCGGGCCGATATGCTGTTTTTGCGAATTGATCGTATTAAGATTTAGTGGCTTATCTCCATCAGAGGCATATCTAATCTTAAAAAATCCTTCATTTATATGTCTGTCGTACTTACTTCTCTTTTTTTCTGGGGATATGTATAGCAATCCTACGTTAAATGGTAAAGGTGAAAACTCTAAATTATTGGAGTTCAAATCCTCGAAGTTGTACACATTTACACTTTGAAGAGCAGTTTCGTTTAGTATGTACTGTGCAAGGCACAAGTGCACGGAAACAATTGTTGATATGAACACTAATAGAATCCTCATACTAGAAATATCTAGGATTTATATCAATGATGCTCCCTTGATTAGCTCCTAGCCTATATCTCACAAGACCTTCAAAACTTCCACTACTTACTCTGCCCAGTTGACTGACATTATAGTCATAGGCTGCACCAATCATCAGCGACTCGTTGAGTGCAACGCCTACAATAAAATCGATGGACTCTCCTAAACTATTGCGATCTCCACCAAGCCGATAGCTAAGCCCTAAGGTCAGGAAGTCATTATAAGTAAAGTTTACATTGACATCTGCATCAAAAGGTTGATCACCAGAAAGTCTCAACAAGAGCTGAGGAGTGGCCACCCATTGTTCGTTGAGCTTTAAGTTAAGTCCGCCCATAAGATTTATCACTCTTTGCTCTGTAAGATTTAATGGGCCATCACCGATCGTTAAGTCTTGTGTAGACAACCGAGGAACAGATATTCCTACATAGAATCTATCCTGACTATAATATATGCCGCCGCCAAAATTTAGGCTGGAAGTATTAACAGTGCTACCTATGATGTTAGGGTCATTAGTTAACCCATCTATCGCAACAATCTGGGGATCACTGAAATCAATAGTGTATCTGCGATATGACGTCTGTAGCCCGAGGCTCAGGCTCCCAGTTTTACTGGTCTTAATTCTGTAACTATATGAGCCCTCAATGGTCTGAAATGTAGTTACTCCCAGACTATGACTATTGGCAGTTAATCCTAGGCCTACACGTTGATCAAACATAGGAATGTTGACACTCAATTGCTGCGTCTTAGGGGCGCCAGGGAATCCAATCCACTGGCTTCTAACAATTGCAGTGAGCTCAGTATATTCTTGAGCACCCGCATATGCCGGATTGAGGGCTAACTTGTTATACATGAATTGTGTAGACAGTGGCTGTACCTGTCCATAAACTATATCTATGGATAGAATGATGATAACTGATATGACTATATTCCTAATCATCGTTGTATAATTAAGAATCCTCTCGTTGCCTCTCTTTGTTCACTAGGTCTAAATACATAATAATACGTGCCTGAAGGTAGAGGATCTCCATTACGGGTTCCACTCCAAGTATTATCATATGGCTGGGCATAATGAACCTCGTCGCCCCATTCATTATAGATGATCAATTCATTATTGACCAATGCGCCAGAATTAATACATGGTATAACAAACTGATCGTTGATACCGTCTGCGTTGGGGGTAATTACTGTGGGAGCCAAGCAACCATCATCACCAATAGATGTAATGGTGACAACAGCTTGTGCACAATTGTCAAGGCAGATATTGCTACATATCTCGTATGTAAAGTTAAGATCGCCAGCTAGCTCGGCCACAGGGGCATATGAAACCACCTGGTTAACGGGGTCTACACTTACTTCACCAGATTGTGGTTGTTCAATAATAGTTATGGTAAAGTCGATAGGTACACTATCGTCATTGGAAACTAGCTCCAGTATCGTCTCATCATTGCTTGCAGCTTGAACATCATCATCATTAGCGGTGACAAATTCTTCTAAAATGACGATTTTTTCATCAGATGAGAAGTTTTCGCAGGGGCCATTGGACAATGACCAAACGAGCCTGTTTTCACCAGGACTTAGGCCAGATACTCTCGTTTCATGATTGTTAACATCAGAAAAACTTATAGTGGGGTCGACGCTTGACCATGCGCCAAATCCTCGTAGTGGTTCGATTGCCGCAATGAGTTGATCATCAGCTCCACAAACTATTTCATCGTCCCCTGCCCTTGCCACAACGTCCGGAACATCGAATAAGTCGATTGCTACAGGGGCCGAGAAATCTGATGGGCATCCGTCATTCAATATTTGTGCTACAATGATATTGGAGCCAATGATTAGAGGCTCATCAGATGTCAAGGTAAAACACATACTATCTGTTGTACCGATCTCGATCTCTGTAGTAGTATTAATCCAATTAATCGTTGCGCTCTCTGATACTGACGTAGGATCTATACAGAGTTCAACGCTCAATTGACCATCCGAACAGATTTCTTGGTCTGTTGTAGTTACCCTAGCTATTGGTGGTTGCTCGCCAATGGGTAGATTGCCGGCAAAGATGAATGGGGATGGGCATCCGTTTTGGATGATTCGCAATCCAAATGTCCTGATATTAGGAATATCTTCAGGACCAAGTGTAATGCTTACTTCATCACTGGAGAATCCATTAGGACCTATCCATTCATAAAGAGTATTATTCTGGCGATCGACTCTTAGAACCACATCTTCTCCCTCACATAATGGTTCAACAATAAGATCGGGTATTCCTGGACTAGTGAACACACTTAGAGCGAGGGTATCTGAATTAATAGATAGGCATCCACCGTTCTCTGCGGCTACAAAATATTGTCCGGCGTCTTGTTGAGTTAGATTTGGTAAGGATAATGACGCATCTGGAGTAGTAATGATTCCAGTTGGGGTGGTCCATAAATAATTACTCACAGTACCGTCAATTGGTACTGCTAGTATCCTGAGGCTGTCGGATTCGCAACTATTGATATCACCAGAGAGCAATGGAGCCTCAGGGATATCTTGAACGTCAACAACTATACTATCTGATTGGGATACACAAGATCCTCTGGAGATACTCAAACGATAAACACCGTTATCTGCCGAAGTGTAATTTTCAAGACTTGGGAAAGGGTCGGACGACCTAAAACCATTAGGGCCAGTCCAGTCATATGTGATGCCCTCTTCCGAAGAAACCGAGCTGAAAAATAGCGTAGATATTGTGCCATCTGTACAATCCTCTAGATCCGCAAGGACAGTAAGAATTTCAGGTCTTTCTATGACATTGATTTCTATAGACGCAGTTGCATTACATCCATTATTGGTGGAGATATCTACTGCGTATGTGCCTGGGACGGGAGGCCCTACAGGATTCTGTAGTGATGAGGAAAAATTATTTGGGCCGCTCCAGGTATATATTGCCCCATTGATGGCCGGAAGGAACAACCTTACTGAATCATCCTGACAGACGTTATTATCAGATTCTATGACTACATCAAGATCGTCTATCAGCGCAATTTCATGGGGTGCAGATTGTAATGAGTTACATTGTCCGATGTCAACACGCACTGTCCAGATCCCTGCTGTTTCTTGATTAACCTCATCAATGATAAACCTTGAGCTGACTGTCCTCTCCGAAAAAACACCGTTTCTAAACCAGTCATATCTTGGTGGTGTAGCCCCTTCTATGACGTTGGTTATTTCCAAGACTGCTCTTGCTGAACTACAAAATTGGTTATCACCGAATATAATAGGCGTAGGTATTGAATCTAACACACTCAGATCTATAGACAGACTATCGACGCACTGTTGACGATTGGCTAGTAGAGTATAGCTTCCTTCTTGATCCTGAGTAACATTTGGTATTGTAGTTACGCCAGATTCTGCTGAAAAGCCATTTGGACCAACCCAACGAAGACTAACATCATTTTCACCAGTAGTCCCCGTCAGTAGTAAAGTGTCCCCAAAACACAATTGAGCGGGGTCATTTGATGTACTAAACATTGGGCGTTCTACTACAGATATACTGACTGGAGCGGATGGATCAAAAGTCAGTCCGCAATCATTGGATTCGATCACCACATAATATTCATGTATACCGAGTGATGGTGCAATTCTGAGCTCCGAGGAGGATCCGGTTTGTATGACAGCTCCATTCGGAAATACGCCCTCATGCCAAGTGTATATAATGTCAGATGTAAACTGAGTAGTGGTCACCGCAATACTATCTCCAAAGCAAACAGACTGAGCTACAACAGAAATATCTGGTGCTGTAAAATCTTGTATGATTAGGTCTACATTGCCACTGGTGACACACTCATTTTGGCCATTAATTGTTAAACTATATCTTCCTGCGGCATTCAGGGTGCTATTCGCAATTATTGGATTTTCTTCTGTGGAGTTGAATCCATTGGGTCCTGTCCATTCGTATTGTAGTTGTGCAGAGCCCGCTGGTCCATTGGCAAACAACCTGATCGTATCTCCAATGCACAGGATAGGATCGACCGAAGGGGTAAGGTCAAATTCTGTTACAATAATATTAGAATTACATGTTGTCTGATTTCCAGCCAGGTCAGATACATTAATGGTAATAGGAATTGACAATCCGATATCAGCACAGCTTATCTCAGGAACTCTTATTTCGATTTCTCTTATTTCACAATTGTCGCTTATGGATGAAATTATTGCGTTGGTATCTATCGCAATAGGTACAACTCCACTGGGATCGATGATTACCGGAACCTCCGGGGCACATAGGATTTGTGGAAATTCTCTATCTCTTATTGTCACCCGTTGGATACATGTTTGGCCATTGTCGTAGAAATATGTCAGTGTATTGTTGCCTATTGGCAGAGTAAGTATGAGAGGTGAAGAAGGGTTGATGATGGAAACAGGATTGTTTCCTTCTAAATTAATAGAATCGATAGAGACAATGTCGCTGCAACCTTCGATAATCCCGTTCAATTCTAATTCTATATCAGCGCTACATAGACCTTGATCTGAGTTAACAATGATGTTTTCTGGGCAGGTGATTTCATTAAAACCTGATGTATCGATTACTGTTACGAGTTGTAGAATGCTATCACTATTACCAGCACAATCCGATGCTATATATAATATTTCATGGTCGCCTATACCTAAGTCAACTTCATCGATTGCGCTAATAGAGATGTTCTCCGATTGATCGATTACTATAGTCAAGTCGATATTCATACTTCTGCGACTGCCCAAGTTTAAGACTCCCGATGCCAGTGCGTTGGTGCATACAGGATTAACCGAGAGTGTTGGCACTCCGTCAATTATATTGGGAGCTAGAATTATTGTGAACAATCCATCATCCGAAATTCCATCAATGACCTCACGTTGCGAAATGCTAAGAGTTGTTCTCCCATCTCCACATTGTGCTTCGGTATTATTTGTCCTACCAAGTAATGCTCCAGATTCGGAAAATACTTCAAAAAACTCTGATGGATTGTTTGCATCTACATTGAATAGGTTGATGATGAGTTCAGCATTTTCCATGTCTTCAAAATCCCCTTCATCTATTGGTCCGAAAGTCAACAAGGTTGTTTCAACTGGCAGATCAGGATTGTCACCTTGTATATCCTCTATTTCTGAATTGAATAAAATAGGAGTCACTATAGTACAATTGTCAATAGCATCAACGGAACGGATAGCAAATGATGCCGTACAGTCCTCTCTATTGCTAATTACAATGCTGGTATCATCAATTGTTGATATGATCTCAGGAGCAATATTGTCGCCTATCCCAAATGTTGCTTGTATTGCTAAGGCGTTTCCACAGTTGTCTACATATACAAAATCTACTTGCTCAAACCGTGTTAGACCCCGCACAGACGAGGGACAGCTTATAAGATCAAAATCACCGGGCTCTTCGCCTGGCCATGTTGATGAATCATTTATATCATAGCTCCCAGGTACGGCAGCAAAATCCAGGATGATATCACCGAGTTCATCCCGTACAATCGCAGCTCCTCTAGTCTCTACCCATTCATCAAAACCTGTCGATAGGTCTATCACATCATTGCAATCTACAATGATGTCCACTGGAGGGCGGACAACTATAGGGGCGATACTGTCACGGACTATTATATTCTGGCTTAAGACCAATGAGCTACCACAGAGATCCTGAATATTCCATCGTCTATCTATTATAACTTCGCACTCAGTGGTACTTCTATTATCAGTGAAGTCTATGATTACTTCGGATGAGCAATTATCAATGATATCAATTGGGAATCCAGTTACTTCTGGACTTATATCTGTAGCACTGGTTAGCACAATATCAGATGGAGCAATAAATCTCGGCTCAAGCGTATCAGAGACAAGTATGATCTGTTCCATTGTGACGACGTTGCCGCATAAATCGACGGCAGTAAATGTTCTGTTCACACTGAAGTTGAAATGTTCACAGGTGTTAGGATCGGGATCTTGGGTCGATACATCTGTGATAACTGGAGCTAAAGTGCCATTACAATCATCGCTTACATTGACACTTCTTGCTGATGGGATGTTATCGCAATTTACGCGGACGGTATCGTCTAAGGTTTCCAAAAAAACAGGGGCCACAGTATCTATCAAGATAAACATGGCGCTGGCTTCACTGACATTTCCACAATCATCGATAGCTACGAATGTTACATCAACATTGAACATGCAGTCATCGGGATTGACTTCGATCACATTTTCAAAATCACCCTGCTGCTCTTCAGCACCATTAATTGAGAATCTGTAAGAATCAAATAAGCTTCTGACATCGCAGTTGTCTTCTATTGTAGCCCCACCGAAGTTCTGTATCCATAGATTTAGACTATCAGTACGGCTCGCATCGCATTGAATTGTTACGTCTGTTGGAAACTGAGTAAATATAGGGCCAGTAGTATCAATTACTTCGAATAATGCAAAGCTTGTATCACTGCTATTCAAACAGCTATCCTGAGCAAAGAAGCCGACGGAAACTGCTCCGGTCTGTCCACAGGATATCTCCTGGTTCTCATCAAGTAGCATCAATGCTTCAGTAGCACTGATGGTGCTCTGTAGTGTTACTGTACTAGTCTCATCTTCAGCACGTAAGCCTCCTGCGTCGTCAAACCAGTTTTGCAATGACTCTTCAATTCTGGCATCGCAACTTACTATTTGGTCTAGGCTTGCTTGAGTGATAACCGGCGATATGGTGTCAGACTGTACTGTGGCGTAGGAGGTGTATGGATATATTATACAAACGAATAGCAGACTCAATAGAGAAGGATCTATTTTCTGTATTAGTTTGCTCATATATAAAGAGTAGATTAATGAATAATCTATTCAATTAATTTATTGCAATAATTATGCCCTCGTTCTAATCTTGAGACACTTTCATCAATGCCAAGCAGTGCCATCATATCAAATAAGTCTGGTCCCGCCATAGACCCTGTTATCCATATCCTCAACACAGGCAGTATTGCTCCGAACTTAAGTTCGTTATCAGTTATATGTCCTTTAACGATTTTTGCTATGCTTTCGCTTGTCGAATCTGACGATTTAATCAATGCTATGATCGATTCAAAAGCTGTTTTGTTTTCTGATTTGTATTTCTTTTTGAGTGGTTTCTCATCATATTCACGTGGTGCCTCCCAGAAGTAACTAGATTGACTTTTAAAATCTGATAGAAACTCGACTCGTGGCTGTAGCATCTCAATTACCCTTAACTTAGTGGACTCGTCAATGTCGTCAGGGAAATCTCCAGCTACCAATGATAGTAGCTCTACGGGTTTGGCATTCTTGATATAATGCTGATTAAACCAGATGGCTTTGTCATAATTAAATTGAGCCCCAGACTTATTTATTTTGTCAAGACTGAATATGCCGTTGAGCTCCTCCAGCGAGAACAACTCCTGATCATTGCCAGGATTCCATCCCAGTAGTGCCAAGAAGTTGATGACAGATTCGGGCAAGAATCCAGCTTCTTTAAAACCCTCATATAGTTGATCTTCCTTAGCCTCGAACCAGTTTAGGGGAAATACCGGAAAGCCAAATTTCGCTCCGTCTCTCTTGCTAAGTTTGCCTTTGCCGCTTGGCTTAAGGATTAGTGGAAGGTGAGCGAACTGTGGCATCGTCTCTTCCCATCCGAATGATCTATATAATAATACGTGATGTGCGGTACTTGAAAGCCACTCCTCACCGCGGATTACATGACTTATGTTCATATGATAGTCGTCGACTATGTTGGCCAGATGATAGGTAGGCAATCCATCAGCTTTGAGGATAACTTTATCATCGAGTTCGTTAGAACTGAATTGAACAGCACCTCTTATGATGTCATGAAATTGTATGGTTTCATCAACTGGTACCTTCATCCTCACGGTAACATCGTCACCTTTTGCTACTAAGCTCGCAACTTCATCAGCTGATAAAGTCAAGCTGTTTTTCATAGTATGCCTCACGGTCGAATCATACTTTGGACTATGGACCCCCTTAGCTTGAAAGTCCTTACGCATCTGCTCTAAGTCCTCTGAACTGTCAAATGCATAATAAGCATGCCCAGAATCTATTAGCTTTTGTACATGTGTAGCATAGAGTTCTCGCCGATCTGACTGTCGATAGGGGCCATAATCCCCAGGATTGCGGACACTTTCATCTGGTGCTAACCCTAACCAATCAAGCGCATCAAGGATGTAATCCTCAGCCTTGTCTACATATCGCTTTTGATCGGTATCTTCGATACGTAATAGAAATTTGCCTCCATGCTTTTTGGCAAAGCAGTAATTATACAATGCTGTTCTTACTCCACCGATGTGTAGGGGCCCTGTCGGTGATGGTGCAAATCTTACACGTACTTCTTTACTCATCTTTATTCCTTTTTTATATCAGTGCGACAAAAGTATTACCATTGTAATAGAATCTCTTGCTAAGTTAGAGACTTGCTGCAATGAATTTTTTCTTCTCACGAGTTCCTCGCATAATCCATCGGATATACCCTGAAGCTCAATGGGATAATGATTCTGATCAGATTACATTGACTTTTGACGATGGGCCATATCTAGATACTACTCCTTGGATTTTGGATTATCTCGATGAGCAAGGGTTGAAAGCCATTTTTTTTGTAGTTGGAGAGCAAGCAGAACGTTATCCACATCTTATGGATGAAATCTGCAAAAGGGGACATCGGATGGGTAATCATGGATACCGACATCTTAAAGGATGGAAACTGTCTGTAGCAGAGTTCAAAGAAAATGTAGATCGAGGAGCCCAAGTATCTGGCTCAAATATTTTTAGACCTCCCTATGGACAAATGGGTTATCGTCAATATCGTGCGATTAAAGACAACTATAAAATCGTTATGTGGAGTGTTATGCCGGGAGACTTTGTTAAAGGAATACATGTAAAAACAAGAATGACTAAGATTAATAAATCTCTACTTAACCGAGACATTATAGTAATGCATGACAATCCGACCCATTTTGATCGAACCAAAGAGATGTTAGCATTACTTGATCTGAGGCACATTTTGTAATTGGACATAACTAATGGAATTATCCTCGCTCAGTTATTTTAGGTACTGGGTTGTCATTTATATAGTTGAGCCGTGATTGTGAGGAATCCATGTATATCCTTCTACTACCCAAGATTTACTTTGATAATTAGAGCAACATAGGATTTATCGTCGGGACAGTTGTGCTGATATGCTATATTGATCTACGAAGGCATACAAATGAGAATAAAAATCTTTTTTATATGACATCGTCTACAGTTTCAATAAACCTAGTTCAGCTACCGAACCATCCCAAATAACCACAGTGGTATATGATTGCCGCTACCTATGGTGATGTTATCATAGACGCTATAACCATTGTCGATGCCTCTTAGTTGATTCTCTTTTTTGCCTTGACCCCCGATTTCAAATGTGTATTGAGCATCAATGATAAAGTCTCCCTGAGGAGGTAATCTGAGATCGTGTTGTGAGCCCAACTGTGACGCGAAAAAGCATTCTCCCATAGTACCAATATTAGCATTTGAGGGTGTGAGATGATACAAGTTAGTATTGTGGAAAATGAGCAGAAATACACAATAATGCTTAATAGAATAAGCAAATATATATTTTGACAACCCTAGTGTCACGTTTATCGATAAAATACAAGTATTCATATAGTACTTTGTGTTGTTAAGCTACCTTGTATTGCATAGTACTATGTGTTGTACTATATTTGTATTGTAATCATTAAAGATTGGATATGACAATAGAGAATACAAAAGCACAAATGCGAAAGGGGATCCTGGAGTTATGTGTGCTATCCATCATACAGCAGGAAGAAGCATACCCATCTGACATTATTCATAAGCTTAAGGAAGCTAAGCTTATCGTGGTGGAAGGTACACTGTACCCATTGCTCTCACGCTTGAAAAATGCGCAACTCCTCAATTATGAATGGAAAGAGTCAACCAGTGGTCCACCAAGAAAGTATTATAGCCTCACCGAGGAGGGCACTTCATTCTTAGAGGGGCTACGTGCAACATGGAAAGAGCTGAATAGTGCTGTCACTAAAGCAACCAGAAAGACTAAAACGAAAACAACTAAACCAACTAATAAAGAGAGTGAGTGATCTGCATAGCAGAGATTACTTAACCATATAACTAGTAAGAATGAATAAAATATTCAATATCAATTTAGGCGGGTATCCATTTACCATAGATGATAACGCTTATCATAAACTTGACAAATACCTAAGAACGATCAAAAATCATTTTGCTCAGTCCGAAGGATGTGATGATATAATCACTGATATCGAGGCTCGCATAGCGGAGCTCTTCAATCAAGAGCTAAAGGGTCAGCCGATAGTTGGAATGCGAGAGGTAGATGGTGTGATTAAAGTTATGGGAACACCTGAAGAGTTTGGAGTAGTAGATGATTCGTCCACCTATAGTCATCAAAAAGCTAAATCAAATGATTCTCAAAGCCAGCATCGACGTCTGTTTAGAGATGGTGAGCACAAAGTGATAGGAGGGGTAGCATCGGGCTTAGCAGCATACTTTGGCATACATGATGCTCTGTGGATACGATTAGTTTTTGTCTTTGGATTTTTCTTCGGTGGACTTTCCCTGTTTATCTATCCCATTCTGTGGGTGGTACTTCCCGAAGCCAAAACATCGGCTGATAAGCTCGCCATGACAGGCGAGCCTATCAATGTATCAAGTATTGCCAAGAAAGTAGAAGAGGAAATCAACAACCTCTCAGATACGCTTACTGAATTTACTAAGGAGTTCAAGTCCAAGAAGTAGTTTATATCAAGTAATACTCAACTAAATCCATCGATCAACCTGATATTATCAAACCGAAAAACATCTTACTGTGCTAAAAAAATTTTTAATTCCCGTAGGCAAATTGGCATTCATAGCAGTCATGGCATTTTTACTATGTCTGATAACATTGGGGCTCCAATAGAATAATACGTCTACGCTGCTGTCCCTTCTGCGGTCAAGATAGCTTTACCCATATAGACTATAATGTCACCTTGGGCAATGTCAGCTTCGGTCTGATTAGCAAGAATTGGCTTAACATCATCAGCCCCTTTCCGGATAAATAAAGGGATGCTCTTTTGGCTCTCGTTAATCTTGCTGATTACTTGCCCAAACGAGTCTCCCTCATTCAAGATATACTCATGAATCTCAGCATAGTCTCTAGCCACTTCTCTATAATTGATATAATCATCATGTGATGAAAACAAGCCTATATCACTTATTGAATCTGGGCTTTTCAATTCTTCAGCAGAAATTAATCTATATGCGCCATGTTCTCCGAAACTCTTGCTGAGATTTTCTACAGCATGCTGATTAACTTCATGGCTACCAGTCATCGCCATTAGGACGCCGACATCATTCAGATCAAGATTGTCACTCAGATTATCGGTATATACGTTGGCACTCACAGCCTTAAGGCCCATTGCTTCGGCACGATTGGTATTATTCTTATTACTATCCACCAATACTACATTGAGCCCACATCCCTGTAGGTACTCAGCAATCAACCTTGATGGCTTAGTTGAACCGACGATCAATATACCATTGCTCGTTTCCAAGGTAACACCAAGAATCTTAGCGACTAACTTTGCAGTAGTTGCGTTCAATAGTACCGTTCCAAGTACAACCATGAATACTAGAGGTGTAATGTACTCTGCCTGTGCAAAACCTTCTCCCGCTAGCTTTAATCCAAATAATGAGGCTATACCAGCTGCTACAATTCCTCGAGGCCCCATCCAACTGATAAAGAGCTTCTCCTTAGTAGTTAAGTTTGACTGCATCGTACTGATGAAAACCGATAATGGACGTACCAAGAATATGACCAGTGCAAATAGGGTTAATGGCCTCCAATTTTGGAGTAATTGAAGTTCGGCTATATTAATATTAGCAGATAATAAGATGAAAAGCACAGATATGAGAAGTATAGCTAAGGATTCCTTGAAGTAGTATATCTCATCAATATGCTTGACATCTATGTTGCCGAGTACCATACCCGCCACGACTACTGTCAATAGTCCGCTGTCATGCACTATCAAACTAGAGGCAATAAATAAGAATAACACAAAAGCCAATGAAAATATGGTCAGGAGGTAATGAGGTATCCAGTCACGCTTCAGCATCTCACGTAGTGCTAGGGCTGATATAGTCCCCAGTGATAAGCCAACCAAACAGATCTGTATAAATTGGGTTAGCGCCTCTATAGTAAAGCTTCCCTCATGATGCCCAGCAGCACTGATAAACTCATAAACTAAGACAGCGGCTAGGGCACCGATAGGATCAATGAGAATACCTTCCCACTTTAGTACTGTAGCCACATTTTTATTTAGTGGAACATTTCGCAAGATGGGCGCTATGACGGTAGGGCCAGTAACGATGATTAAAGCGGCAAATAGAAATGAAATAGACCAGTTTAACTCCATTACATAATGTGCCAGTAAGGTAGAAGCAGCAAAGGTTACTAGAGCACCTACACTGATTAATTTACCAATCGTGTCTCCTACGCCTCTAATTTCGTTCCGCTTCAGCGTCATTCCTCCTTCGAACAGGATAATGCCGATTGATAATTCTACAAAATGGAATAGACTTTCTCCAGGAAATAGACCATGTTCGCCGTCCCATATAGGGTTGATCCACTTTCCTCCACCTTCGGACCAGAGTGTAGATAGTGGACCTACTAACAGCCCCGTTATGATGAGTGGTAGGATCGCAGGCACCTTAAGTTTCCAAGCAACCCATTGGGCCAGTATGCCTAGTATTACAATTCCTCCTATTTCTACCATGATGTTTTTTCGTTTCAGCTATAAAAATAATCGATGTCAAGTTTTTCACACCTGACCCGCCTAAAAAGCTTCTTTTAAAAGCTCTACTTTTGCATTTCGATTTTTATGACGTGCAAATTTGTTAAATGGGTCTAAAAGAAGAGATAGAGATCAGGAGAACCTTTGGAATAGTATCGCACCCCGATGCAGGTAAAACTACGCTAACTGAAAAGTTGCTATTATTCGGCGGTGCTATACAAGTAGCGGGAGCAGTGAAGTCCAACAAAATTAAGAAAGGGGCTACATCTGACTTTATGGACATAGAACGGCAGCGTGGTATCTCTGTAGCAACATCGGTGATGGCGTTCGACTATCGTGGTAAAAAAGTGAATATTCTTGATACTCCTGGACACAAGGATTTTGCAGAGGATACCTATAGGACTCTTACCGCAGTCGACAGTGTAATAGTAGTGATTGATGTTGCCAAGGGTGTTGAGGAGCAAACTGAAAATCTCGTCAAGGTGTGCAAGATGCGCAGAACACCCATCATTGTGTTCATCAACAAGTTGGACCGAGAGGGCAAGGATGCCTTTGATCTATTGGATGAGGTAGAGCAAAAATTAAAAATCAATGTGGTCCCTCAGAGCTGGCCTATTGGGATGGGTCAACGGTTTCAGGGAGTCTATAATCTCTATGAGCAAAAACTATGTCTCTTCGGCGCCCATGGCAAGCAAGCGGAGGATGAGACCATTACGTTTACAGATTTATCTGATGGTCAACTTGATGAGATCATTGGAGAGCGGCCAGCTGCAGAACTTAGAGATGAAATACAGATGATACGAGAGGTGTACCCTCCTCTCGATATAGAGGAATATCTGGCGGGAGAAATATCACCTGTATTTTTTGGAAGTGCGATTAATAACTTCGGCGTAAAGGAACTACTGGATTGCTTCGTTGAGATCGCTCCATCTCCGCTGCCGAGACATACTGAGGAGCGCCTCGTAAAGCCAGATGAGGAGGACTTCACTGGATTTGTCTTTAAGATTCACGCCAATATAGACCCAAAGCATAGAGATCGGATTGCCTTTCTACGTGTATGTTCTGGGACTTTTGAGCGCAATACTAACTATCAGCACCAGCGCCTCGAACGTAAGCTGAAGTTTGCCAATCCAACATCATTTATGGCTGCAAGAAAAGAAATTGTGGATCAAGCCTATCCTGGAGATATTGTTGGCCTTTATGATAGCGGCAACTTTAAGATAGGAGACACCTTGACCGAAGGAGAAAAATTACAATATAAGGGCATACCAAGCTTTTCTCCCGAGCAATTCAGATATGTCAATAATGCCAACCCTCTTAAGACTAAGCAACTTAATAAAGGCTTACTTCAGTTGATGGATGAAGGTGTAGCGCAATTATTCACCATGGAGTTTTCTCAGCGCAAAATTATTGGAACAGTGGGAGCTCTCCAGTTTGACGTGATACAATATAGGCTCGAGCATGAATATGGTGCATCATGTACTTATGAGTCAATAAGATTGCATAAGGCTTGCTGGGTGAGCTGTGAAGACCCAGTTGCACTTAAAGAATTCATAAGCCGCAGAAAGAAAGACATAGCCAAAGACAAAGACGACAAGCTCGTCTATATGGCCGAGTCTCAATGGGGGCTAAAGACTGTTCAGGATAATCATCCTGAGGTAGAGTTTCATCTGAAGAGTGAGTTTTAGATGATATTGGTATAGATACCTCTTATTATCCTATCAAAAGGGGCATAAAAAAAGCTTGAATAATCAGTTATTCAAGCTTTTTTAGAACGCGTATTTACACTCTGACTATTAAGCTAAAGTCTCAACCGTTGATCTCTTTTGGTTAACAGCCACTAATCCGAAGATCAATAACATAATTCCTAAAACCATTAATCCCCATTCTCCCATTGTAGGGATTGGCTGTGGTTCTTCAATAATTTCATCACTTATTGCCAAAAATAGACCTAATCCATTTGAATTGACGGCTGCACCAAAACAGTCAACTATTGGTGTCCATGATGTACACCCGGTTCCAAATATATCGCCTGGATTTCTCATTACTGCAAGATTTGGACCTGCTATGTTATCTGATGATGTTGAATAAAAAGCTTGTCCAAGAATTGGTGAAAAGTCCTGATCTATTGAAAAACTTATCCAATATGTACCTGGCTCAAAAGCTGGTGCATCAGTAAAGGACAAAAAGGTTTGTGGAGGGAACGGTGTTGGGTTTGAAAATGTCTCTTGATGACAAATTTTTCCTGGCTCTCCACCATTATCTCTATATATCGTTACATCAAGATCACCTTCAAACAGAGGCAACATCGTAGAGCTGGTAATTGTATGAGAGAACGCCAGTATATTACGTGGTCCTCCAGGTGGTATGACAAAATCATCTGCCATTATTGTATTAAAGCCCGAAAGTTCAGCTTGAAATTCTTGGACTGGCAAGCCAATTTGATTAGGTTGTTGTAAGAATACTAAATCGACAACGGTCCCACCTACTGAAGATGGAAGTTGTAGGGAGGCACCCGGTTGAGCTGGAAAAGAAGATTCCGGCTGTGCACTAACTAATTGGCTAAGGATAATTAGCAATAACACTAATAGTTGAGTGATATTCTTCATTCTGGTTTTAACTTTTCGTATTTAAAAATGTAAATATGAAAAATTCTGGAAGAAATGAGAATCATATCAGTATAAATTATAACCAATATTTGGGGTATAATTCACATAAGTTAATATTCTAATTTATGTAAGGAGAGGACATAAAAGAAGCTTGTCCTTCTAATTAGTCTCTTACTAGTACTTTTGACCTCATGAAAATATTGATCATAGGAGGGGGAAATATGGGTTTGACCTATGCAAGAGGGTTTCTTAAATCACATATTGTTGAACTTGGCAACATGTATATCCTCGAGAAATCTCCCGAAAAAGCTGAAGATCTCAGATCTCTTGAGATAGGACAGGTATATGGGAACCCTGGTTCCTATATCAAGCAGATGGATCTGATAGTATTAGCAGTTAAGCCACAAGATATTGATAGATTGTTCAACTCTATTAAGGACTATATCGACCCCCAACAGTTGATCCTATCAATAATGGCAGGAGTAACTACAGACACTATAGCTAATGGCCTAAATGCCCAGAAGGTTATCCGTGCGATGCCAAATCTTCCAGCGCAGATAGGTGCAGGTATGACCGTGTACACTTCTTCTGATCAGGTTACTCGCATAGAGCTTGTAACTGTTCAGAATCTACTCAGCGCATCCGGTAAGACCATATACGTCGAGCGAGAGGAGATGCTCAATGCAGCTACTGCCATATCGGGATCTGGGCCAGCGTATGTGTTTTACTTTATGCAATCCCTAATCGAAGCGGGTAAAGACATGGGTTTTACCCAATCGGAAGCCGAGTTGTTGACCTATCAAACCTTTAAAGGAGCTGTCGACCTATTCAATAAGTATGATTTCTCTTGTGAAGAGTGGATCAAGAAGGTATCCAGTAAAGGAGGCACCACAGAGGCAGCAATTAATGGATTTAACAAAAAGACAATTAAGGATAGCTTTAAAGACGGAGTGAAAGCGGCGCTCAAGCGAGCTGAAGAATTGAGTAAGGCGTAGTTTTGTTATACACGTTTTGTATGTTGGAATAGTTTTATTTGTTAGTAAGTGCTTGATATGGCAACTGTCAAAAGATTTGAAGATTTAGAATGTTGGAAAGCGTCTCAAGAACTAATAATAGCTATTTATGAGATTTGCAAAAAAAACAAATCAAAAAAGACTACAGCCTGACCGATCAGATTAAGAGGGCATCGGTTTCAGTTGCAAATAATATTGTGGAAGGCTTTGAGCGCCTCTCGAGGAAAGAGTTCAAACGATTCTTGTCAATCGCCAATGGTTCTTGTTCTGAAGTGAAAAATATGATTTATGTCATGAGAAATCTTTCATTCATTACAGATACAGAATTCAATGAATTAATGGACATTTGCCAAAAGACTCAAAATTTGATCAAGGGATTGATGAGATATCTCTTCAAGATCAACGAATAAAACGAGAAACGGCCCCAACAGCTTTAACGATTAGAGGAAATGGAATTCAAGAGTATAATATCACATTGTAAGGAGTATGGATATATTTATCAGTCAAGTGAGATTTATGATGGTCTCGCTGCTGTTTATGATTATGGTCCATATGGCGTAGAGCTAAAGAATAATATCAAGCAGTACTGGTGGAAGAGCATGGTGCAGATGCATGAGAATATCGTCGGCATCGATGCCGCCATATTTATGCATCCTAAGACATGGAAGGCGTCTGGGCATGTTGATGCATTTAATGATCCACTTGTAGACAACAAGGATAGCAAGAAGAGATATCGTGCTGATCAACTTGTAGAAGGATACTGCGAAAAAATCGAAAACAAGATCAAAAAAGATGTCGTCAAAGCTAAAAAGCGCTTTGGGGATGATTTTGATGAGGCTCAGTTTCGATCAACTAATCAACGCATCATAGATCGCCAAGCTGAGATTGACAGAGTCATGGGGCTACTAGGTACTCATATGAAGAATGAGGACATGGGAAGTCTTAAGCAACTCATCGAAGATCTTGAGATCGCTTGTCCAGAGAGCGGGAGTCGCAACTGGACAGATGTAAGACAGTTCAATTTGATGTTTAACACTCAGCTCGGCAATATCGCTGGTGAAGAGGGGAAGCTTTATCTGAGACCTGAGACGGCACAGGGGATATTCGTTAATTTCTTAAATGTCCAAAAGACCACCCGTCAGAAGATACCTTTTGGTATTGCACAGATTGGTAAGGCCTTTAGAAATGAGATTGTGGCTCGTCAATTCATCTTTAGGATGAGGGAATTCGAGCAGATGGAGATGCAATTTTTTGTTAAGCCTGGCACAGAAATGGAGTGGTATAAGCATTGGAAGGCAACTAGGTTGCAGTGGCACAAGAACCTTGGAGTACCTGAATCTAAGCTTAGGTATCATGACCATGACAACCTCGCTCACTACGCTAATGCGGCGGTTGATATAGAGTTTGAGTTTCCGTTCGGTTTCAGAGAGTTAGAAGGGATTCACTCACGAACGGACTTTGACTTGAGCAGCCATCAGGAACTGTCAGGTAAGAAGCTACAATACTTTGATGTAGAAGAGAATAAGAACTACGTGCCATATGTGGTCGAGACCTCCATTGGTTGTGATAGGATGTTCTTAGCCCAAGTCAGCTTAGCGCTACAGGAGGAGACCGTGCCCGATGCTAAGGGCAAGGAGTCTACTCGAACTGTCATGAAGCTGAATCCGGCCGTTGCTCCTATCAAGTGTGCGGTATTACCGCTTCTCAAGAACAAGGAAGAGCTTACCAAAGCAGCTTCAGATATCACGGCAACCTTGAAGAAGACGATGAACGTACAGTATGATGAGAAAGACACCATCGGCCGACGCTATAGACGTCAGGATGCCGTGGGCACGCCATATTGTGTGACAATAGATTTCGATACGCTGGAGAATAATACGGTGACGATTAGAGATCGAGATACCTTAGTTCAGGAGCGAGTAGCTATTGCTGATCTACCTAAGATCGTAGGTGATAAGGTGGGCATGGAGAATGTGCTGTAGGACCAATTGACATAAATGTCCAAAAATTTGAAGATCAAGGATAAGCTTCTTTAACAAATCGTACTTTTACGGTAAATAACCAAATAACCAAATAACCAAATAACCAAATAACTAATTAACAATGCTGAAATATTTCATATTACTGTTGATACTAAGCTTAAGCCTTTTTGCCCATTCACAAGATCTGATTACACTAGAGCGACTCAGTGATACGAGTGTCAGAATATGTGGTACTGGCAGTCCAGTTGATATTACAGGAACACGTGGGTGGACAATCCCCTCTTCGAGTATGTTTAGTACCTCACCATCTAGTTTTCCTACCCCGACAGTCAGCGACAATACATTATCTATAAATAATAACCCGATCAACGACATTAGATTTTCCATGTCGGATTTTTTATTTGGAGCTTCATCCGTGCAAATGAGCCCTGTTACAGTCGAGGGTTGCGCAACACTTTCATGGCCTGATGGTATAGTCAGTGAGATTGGGAGTGTTATAGAGGTAGGTTCTTTTGATCCTTCTATGTTTCCTCAACCGGTGATTCAACAAATTACTGTGAGTGATATTATCGTTGTTTCCCCAATTCCGACTTTGTCAGAATGGGGTTTGACTTTGTTAAGTCTTATCCTTATGATCTTCGGGGTAAATTTCTTGAGAATTAGAAATTTGTCTCCAATAGAAGCATAACCCAACTGTTGCGTTAACTTTTGATAAGTTATTAAAAGACATAAAAAGGGACATTGAAATCATTTTCGATGTCCCTTTTTCTTTCAGTCATAACTGAACTCGTTAAAACCATCCTGCACCCAAGCCTCTAAATGGCCATGGTATAGAGGCTAATATGATAATCAATCCTATCAGATTGAAGATAAATAGTGTTTTATAGCGTTTTGGCGCTTCTTGGCGCTTTCCTTTAGAGTATCCTATGGTGATAATGATCGTTGCCAGTATCATCATAGAGATGTGCTCAACGGCAAAAAAGCGCAGTTCTGCAACCTTCATGAACCCCTCTGCAAATGACACTTTGGGACTCATCCCATATAAGATTAAGCCGATTAGCAACTGAACATGTACTCCTATCAGGTTGAACAAGAATGGCTGCTTAGATACGCTGGTATCTTTCTTGGACATCTTTTGAAAAGCTACGACTATCGCAGCAATGAGTAAGGCGAGTACGACCCACCTGAGTCCAGAGTGAGCATGTCGGAGCGCATTGTACATATTGTGATTGTTTGTTTCTGCTAATCTATCACTACATATTGATATTATAGTGCTTAATGCTCTCGATTAGCTTGTCTTGGATGAAAAAAGGCTTCGAGTGATCCACTCGAAGCCTTGTATTGTGTTAAGGCCGATTACTTGCCACTCATGATTTTCTCTTGCTGATCAATACTCTCATCATGTATAGATCGCAAAAGCTTATTGATGAAGTTGGTACTGAGACCATTGGACTTTCCTTGCTCTTGTGATTTAGCCACAATTTCTTCCCATCTTTTCTTCTGAAGAATGGTGATGTTATTTTCCTTTTTATAGACTCCTATTTGGCGAGCGATTTCCATTCTTTTTCCCAATAAGTTAATAAGGTCTGTATCGATCTCATTGATATCCTGACGTAGGAAGTCGAGGCTCTTCTGAGTAATGTCGTCATCCTCATGGTCATATCTTGCTACGAGTCCAGTAATCATATCGTGTAGGGTCTGCGGAGTGATCTGCTGTTTAGCATCAGACCACGCATTGTCTGGATCTCTGTGTGACTCAATCATGAGTCCGTCGTAGTTTAGATCTACGGCCTTCTGAGATACTGCAGCGAGCATGTGCCTGTTGCCACAGATGTGACTTGGATCACATATCATAGGGATATCGGCTTGTTTACTCATGAAGTCAATAGCTAGTTGCCACTGTGGGCGATTACGATATACCTTCTCACTGGTATTAGAAAATCCACGGTGGATGGCTCCTAACTTTTTGATTCCTACTCGCTCAAATCTCTCTACTGCTCCTAGCCAAAGTGCTAAGTCAGGATTGATCGGATTCTTGACCAAAACTGGAATATCAACGCCTCTCAATGCTTCAGCGATCTCTTGTACTGCAAATGGATTTACACTGGTCCGTGCGCCGATCCATAAGATATCCATCTCAAACTCTAAGCAGGCCTCAACATGGCCAGCTTTAGCAACTTCGACAGTTACTGGTAGGCCAGTTTCTTCTTTCATTTTTTTCATCCACGGGAGACCTTTAATACCTATCCCTTCGAATGTGCCGGGTCTGGTCCTTGGCTTCCAGATACCTGCTCTAAGGATATCTATTTTCCCTGATTTGGCGATTGCTCTGCAGGTTTCATAGACTTGCTCTTCGGTTTCTGCGCTACATGGGCCTCCGATTACTGTCGGGACCTCATTCTTCCTGAACCAGTTTCTTCTTTTTTTCTGTGTTGCTAATTGAGTTTTCATGATGTATGATTAGACTTTATTCGATTTTCGATTAACTTAATTTAACTACGTTGTATTTCATCCCATCTAGTATTCGACGGATTTCGTTTGATTTTCTGATCATTTCCTTCATTGCTTGAGAGTCCTGATCAGCTATGGCTTGCCTGAACGTTTGGAGATGTTCGATATACGTATCGAGGGCCTCAGTAACATTCTTCTGATTATCGGCGAATATATTGCTCCACGTCTCTGGAGAGCTCTTAGCAAGTCTCACTGTAGACTCAAAGCCTGTGCTTGCAAGATTAAAGATCTGCTTTTCGTCCTGCTCGATATCTAGTACCGTTGTCCCTAGCATGAATGCGCTAACATGAGACAAGTGAGAAACATACGCCATATGCTTGTCGTGCTCAGTTGGATTCATGAACAGGTTAGTTGTACCCAGATAACGGAACATATCAATAACTTGCTCTAGGGCATCTGGATCAGACTGATCTTCTTCACATATAATATTCTTCTTGTCTCTGTACAGGTCTTTAATGGCTGCAGTAGGTCCAGAAAACTCTGTTCCTGCCAAAGGGTGACAAGCCACAAATCGTCCTCTCTTCTTATGATTAGCTACAGCCTCACAGACTGACCCTTTGGTTGAGCCAGTATCAATAACCGTAGTATTCCATTTAATGAGGTCGAGTAATTCCAAGACTACTTTAGGCGCTATACTCACAGGCACACTCACCACGATTAAGTCTGATTCGGCTGCCAGTTCAGGCAGGGTGCATATCTCATTGACCACATTTAGATCAATAGCCTTCTCCGCGTGTATCGGGTTACTATCATATCCTCTTATAACGTCACCTCTCACCTGCAAATCAAGTGCAATTGAGCCACCGATCAGTCCTGTTCCAACAATCCCTATATTCATTATGCCATTGATTTTATAAAGTGTTGGTCAATCTTTGCAAAAGCCTCTTTAAGTGTATTCTGATTGCTGCACAGTGCTATACGTACATATCGCTTACCATTGCTTCCGAATATAAATCCAGGAGTTATAAATACTCGAGCTTCATATAATATTTCATCCACCCATGACTCTACATCAGAGATGTAGTCTGGTGCTTTTGCCCAGACGAATAGTCCTGCTGACTCACGGTCATAACGGCAATCCAATAAGTCAAAAATTTGCCAGACAAGCTTGCGGCGCTCACGATACTCTTCATTCAATTGTTCAAACCAATCTTGTCCGACGCTAAGTGCTTTGACCGCAGCAAGTTGTACGGCTTTGTACATACCAGAGTCCATGTTGCTCTTGAAGCGCATGACCACATCAACATAGTCTTTGGCGCCTATCAAAGCACCGACTCGCCAACCAGCCATGTTGTAGCACTTGCTCAAACTGAATAGTTCTATTGCGCACTCTTTGGCTCGTGGGACATTAAATATGCTAAGTGGATTGTCGTTGAGGATATAGTTATATGGGTTATCATGACAGATCAAGAGCTGATGCTTTAGGGCAAAGTCGACCAAGTTCTGATAGAACTCAAGATCTACTTTTGCGCCAGTAGGCATATTGGGATAGTTGATCCACATGATCTTCACCCTGCTCAAGTCTTGATTGCTAAGTTCAGCCAAATCTGGCTTCCATCCATTCTCTTCAGTCAGATTATATAGTCTTGCTGTAGCACCGGCCAATTCAGTGGTGACTCTATAGCTCGGATAGCCAGGATTGGGAACTAATACCTCATCTCCCTCTCCGAGGAAGGACATTGCGATATGCATGATGCCCTCCTTAGAACCTATCAATGGCAGTACCTCTGTCTTGCTGTCTATGGTGACCTCTAACTGAGATTTATAGTGCTGTGCATAGGCATCTCTAAGTTCTGGCAATCCCTTGTAGGATTGATATTTATTAGCATCCTCGAGCTCACAGGCCTGTTGCAAAGTCTCGATGACCTTCTTAGGAGGTAATAGGTCGGGACTACCTATGCCGAGATTGATTACAGCCTGGCTAGACTGATTCATCTCAGCTATCTCCGCCAGCTTAGTAGCGAAGTAGTACGCCTTGACTTCACCAATTCTATGTGACGGACTGATAATCATAGATCGTTGCTTTTTTGTAAATACCTAATTCATCCAGTCCGTGGGACACTTCTTTCAGCTCCTCAAGACAATTTTCATATTGAGAAATATCATCAAACTCTAAATCAAGATGGAAGTAATATTCATTGATCTTACCCAATACAGGAAAAGACTGAAGCTTGCTTATGTTGATGCTATGCTGTGCTATCTTCTCGATAACCTTGAGTAGACTTCCGTGTGCATGAGGTACCCTGAGATATATTGAGGCCTTATCGGCATTGCCCAATGAAGTGTACTCTCCATCTCTCGAAATTATAATGAAACGTGTATAGTTAACTTTAGAAGTTTCGATACCCTCAGCAATGATGTTAAGGCCATATAATTCTGCTGCCAGTTTGCTAGCTATTGCGGCAACACCTGTCATATTATTTTCTCTGATCTGTTGTGCGACAAGTGCGGTATCTTCTGCCTCGGTCATATGTAGATGCTCATGCTGATTGAGGTAATCATAGCATTGATAGATAGCCATGGGGTGAGATTTCACTTCTCTGATATCACTGATATCTTGACCAGGTAATGCCATCAGTTGATGTTCAATTCTTAAAAATGTCTCTCCAGAAATCCAAAAATCGTTTTCTCGCAAGATTCTATAGTTCTGCAGAATACTTCCAGCTATAGAGTTCTCTATGGCCATTACGCCATAATTGATGGAATGGTCAGAGCTGAGCCTAAGCGCGAGTTCATTAAAGCTCTTAGCCGGTGACACTTCAATCCTCCGACTGCCGAAGTACTTCCTCGCAGCCTCGTCATGAAAACTTCCTGGGAACCCCTGCACAATTAATTTGGATTGTCTCTTCATTCTTGCTGAAATAAAAAAGGAGCCTCACATGGTAAGGCTCCTTATATTTTTGATTCTTTTATAGCTTGGACCCTACCTCATTTATTACTAAAGAAGTAAAAGAAATAAAAGTCGCTATAAGAGAAAGTACTACTCATTCTGATGTAAAAGTATGTCCAATTATTAACATATTCAAAAGCTATGCGCTAAGCAATGCTATTTTTCTTCTCAATACATCCTTTAGAGGAACCCCTTCGATCTTGCTTTCGAGCCAAGATATGATGTCAAGATATAGGAATGGGCGTTTTTCAAAATCCTCACCTTCGACACGTTCTAAGTTGATTTTGAGCTTGATGAATGCCTCTTTTAGGTCAGCTTTACTTGTTTTAGGGAGTTTTCTCAAAAATTCTAAGATGTACTTCAGCCCTTTTTGCAAGTGTTCTATCTTAGATAAGTAGCGGTAGGTCGAGATGATCTGATGTGAGATTAATATTTGATTTCCTTTTTCAAAATGGATAATCAGTGATAGCATTCTTGCAAAACATTGGATATCCTCTCTGAAGTTGGGATATACATTGTTAGTAATCTTATTTAAACACAACAGCGATTCATCGAAATCTCCTTCACAGAAGTAGAGACAGCCGATCTTAAAGTTTGAGGACAGCTCACGGTTAAGATCCCACCCTAACTCATTGTCGATTAGAAAGTGGTGATTGTTCCTTATAAATTCTACTGCCTCCTCATATCTACCATTTAAAAAGAACTCATTGACTTCATGAGTCAACTTTATTAGGATGTAGGTAGAGTATTCATCCCTATTCATCAACTTGATATGTTCTTGCCCGATAGATTTAAACCTATATAGCTCTTTCTTAAACCGATCATAGGCTTGAGACATGAAGAGCGCATTTAGGACATTATGGTAGCTTTTAATATATATCGTCAATTCCTGCGAAACCCACTGCCGCTCATCATCCTCTTCAAATAGTTGTTTCCACTTAGTGGCGTACTTAAAATAATTAGGAAAGTCCTGAATCATAAAGTGATACCACACATGAGATTGGAAATAATACAACTTACCATAAAAGTCTAGTCTAGAGATAGAAACCGATGGCAGATTGCTCTTGAAGAAATCTGAGAGCTGATCGAAATCTTGATTGTCCTTGACAAACCCCTTTTGTAAATAAAGTCCGTACAATGACAAGGAAAGATTTGATAGCTTATGATTGACATTGAGTTTATCCAATGCAGTTAAGGACTCGGTCTTGAGTTCAACAGCTTTTGGATACATACTACCTGTAATATATAGCGCCTCGATTTTTTTCTCGAGTTCAAGAGCGGTTATATGTAGAGCACTTTTTTCAAGTTCTTGAGCCTGTTTTTTTATTTTTTCAAGTTGGTCGATACTAGCCCTGTAGAGACCTTTGTTATATAGGATCTGCGCATGATCGAGTTGCTCTCTGAGCTGTATGTCAATGGATTGAGTCCTGTGCTGTTGGCGTAGAGAGATCAGAAGCTTTTTATAAAGATTGGATTTAAGGTTTGATAGCTGTCGTTTCGTAACTCCTTTTACTTGCTTCAGAATTTTTGCCTCATCATAGATTGGATTCTTATCGATGTGATCAAATAAGGCCATGAACAAACTATCTGAACTCTTCGCACTCGTGTTCATAGTTATCCTAAACTGCCTCTTTTCGGCGGAAGTGAGCGAATTGATCAATTTATATAAATGGTCCGTGGACTTATAAGGCATTGTAATTTAATCGTTATAACAATCTGAATATCAGCAGTATATGTGAGTCATATTGCGTTTAGACGGTGTAATTATCAGGATTATTGACCGAATAAAAGTAAGGATGACCGATATATTTGATAGCAAGAGTCGATAAAAGTTATGGCACAGAAGAGAATACAGATTTTTGATACCACACTAAGGGATGGCGAGCAGGTGCCAGGATGCAAGTTAGATCGAGATCAGAAATTAAAACTCGCTGAACGCCTTGAAGAGCTTGGCGCCGATGTCATCGAAGCTGGATTTCCAATATCCAGCCCAGGAGATTTTAAGGCAGTCCAAGAGATCGGCAAGCTAATCAAGAATACTACAGTCTGTGGCTTATCCAGAGCAGTTAAACAAGACATTAAGGTAGCGGCAGAGTCGCTTAGTACAGCCAAGAGGCCTCGTATACATACGGGTATAGGTACTTCTGATTCTCATATATATGACAAGCTGCTAACCACACCGGATAAAGTCCTTGAAAGAGCTCGAGAGGCAGTTAAGTATGCGAAGTCATTCGTCGAGGATGTGGAATTTTATGCCGAGGATGCCGGACGCACAGAAAATTCTTTTCTTGCTAAGGTCATCCAAGAAGTAGTGAATGCAGGAGCAACCGTACTTAACATACCAGATACGACGGGATATTGCTTGCCGCAGGAGTTTGGAAAGAAAATAAAGTACCTCACAGAACATGTGATTGGTATTGACAAGTGTACGATATCAGTTCATTGTCATAATGATCTTGGGCTTGCAACGGCTAATTCTATTGCAGGGATTCAGAATGGTGCCACTCAGATCGAATGTACTATGAATGGTATCGGCGAACGGGCGGGCAATTGTTCTCTTGAGGAGGTTGCTATGATTATTAAACACAGGCTGGGGGATCGGTTCTGTACCAATATTAATAGTAGACTACTCAACCCCCTCAGTCGGGAGGTTTCTATGGAGATGGGTATGGCGGTTCAGGCGAATAAAGCCATCGTCGGAGACAATGCATTTGCGCACTCTTCAGGTATACATCAAGATGGAGTCATCAAAGCACGTGATACTTATGAGATCATAGACCCATTAGAGGTTGGATTGACTAAATCATTGATTGTTTTGACTGCACGTTCTGGCAGGGCAGCACTAGCGTTTAGATTCAAAGAGTTAGGTATTAACCTTACCAAGCGAGAACTCGACGCTGCTTACAAGATTTTTTTAGAAGTGGCAGATAGCAAAAAGGAAGTCATTGATGAAGACCTCAAGGTTATCTGGAAAGGAATGAATATGGCAGTGGCCTAAACAAAGCTCTTCAGATATAGCTCTATTAATTCGAGATGATTGATACTATACCTCATAATATCCCAAAACTTTATCCTGAGATCAAGAAGAAATGTGAGGATATAGAATTTGTGATGTCATCTGATATTCAGTTTGGCACAATGCTGAAAGCCTTGGTGGCGTCTAAACCGGCTGCGAATATTTTGGAGCTGGGAACGGGGATAGGATTGGCATTGTCATGGATGCAAGATGGTATGGACGATGCTTCCAAAATCACATCAATAGACAATGATCCAGCATTGATAGCCATTGCCATGGAATACTTTTCTGAGGATTCAAGAGTAGAATTAATCTGTGCTGACGGTAGTAATTGGCTCAGAGATTACTCAGGATCGAAGTTTGACATAATTTTTGCAGACTCTATACCAGGGAAGTATCGAGATTTAAATAGAACATTAACATTGCTCCAAATTGGTGGTATATATGTGATTGATGACATGATTGAACAAGATAGTTGGCCAGATGGACATAGTGAAAAAGCGGAAAAGCTAATCGTTGAATTAGAAGCAAAGGAAAATTTTGCAATGGTTAAATTGAATTGGTCATCAGGCATTATAATTATGACAAAACAGAGGACTCAAGAATCTCTATAACATATATTGATGGGAAAGACATTGTTTGACAAGGTATGGGACGCTCATGTAGTGAGGAAGATTGAGGATGGTCCTGATGTATTTTTTATTGATCGTCACTTTATTCATGAAGTGACGAGTCCAGTTGCATTTGTAGGACTACGACAGAGAGGAATCGATGTGATGTATCCAGAGAAGACTTTTGCAACTGCCGATCACAACACGCCGACATGGAACCAGCACTTACCTGTGGCCGATCCGCTATCAGCTAATCAACTAGAGGCACTGGCGCACAATGCGGAACAGTATGGCATCTCTCATTGGGGCTTGGGGCACCGTAATAATGGAATCGTCCATATAGTAGGTCCCGAGAATGGAATCACATTGCCGGGCTCAACCATTGTATGTGGAGACTCACATACATCCACTCATGGAGCCTTTGGCGCTATTGCATTTGGGATTGGGACTTCCGAAGTAGAAATGGTGCTCTCAGCACAGTGCATCATGCAGCCTAAGCCTAAGAAGATGCGAATCAATGTCACTGGCAAGTTGGGATTTGGTGTCACGCCTAAAGATGTAGCACTCTATATCATCTCTCAGCAGACGACTTCGGGTGCCACGGGATACTTTGTAGAGTATGCTGGTGACGTATTCGAAGACATGTCAATGGAAGGTCGTATGACGGTTTGTAACTTGTCTATTGAGATGGGTGCTCGTGGTGGCATGATTGCTCCAGATGAAAAAACCTTTGCCTATGTCAATGGACGCAAGCATGCTCCTAAAGGAGCTGATTGGAGTAAAGCATTGGCGTACTGGAAGACATTGAAGACTGATGATGATGCAGAGTTTGATGCGGAGTTCAACTATAATGCTGCAGATATCGAACCCATGATTACCTATGGCACGAATCCTGGAATGGGAATCGGACTGACACAAAGTATTCCTACCGCTGAAGAGGTGGAAGGGGGCGAGCTTACCTATAAGAAGTCTCTTGGATATATGCAATTTAATGAAGGCGAGGAGATGCTGGGTAAGGCAGTCGACTATGTCTTCTTAGGCTCGTGTACTAATGGTCGAATTGAAGATTTTAGAGCATTTTGCTCAGTTATAGAAGGGCGGACAAAGGCTGACAATATCACGGCTTGGTTGGTCCCTGGATCACATAAGGTTGTAGATCAAATAAAAGCAGAAGGTCTTGACAAAATTATCGAGGCATCAGGATTTGTCCTGAGAGAACCTGGATGTTCTGCATGTTTAGCTATGAATGATGACAAGGTGCCGGCCGGCAAGCTCTCAGTGTCAACGACTAATAGAAATTTTGAAGGTCGTCAAGGTCCTGGCTCACGTACTTTGTTAGCATCACCACTTGTAGCCGCGGCCACTGCGGTAAGTGGAGTAGTTACAGATCCACGCACATTGATAACTGCATAAAAGATAATAATTATGGCCTACGACAAGTTTGACGTCTTAACAAGTACAGCATATCCGCTTCCCATAGAGAATGTAGATACAGATCAGATCATACCAGCGAGATTTCTCAAAGCCACCGAACGAAAAGGCTTTGGTGATAACTTCTTCAGAGATTGGAGATATGATGAGAATGACAATCCGATAGCAGATTTTCCTTTGAATGATGTCAAGTATGCAGGTGCTAAGATCCTAGTTGGTGGTAAGAATTTTGGTTCAGGGTCGTCACGAGAACATGCCGCTTGGTCAGTATATGATTTTGGATTGAGATGCGTGATCTCTTCATTTTTTGCAGATATCTTTAGAAACAACTGTCTCAATATTGGGGTGTTACCCGTTCAGGTGTCGCCAGAGTTTGCACAGAAGTTATTTGATGCGATCTATGCGGATCCAAAGACAGAAATCAAGGTAGACCTCCCTAGTCAATCCGTAACGTTGATGTCAACGGGGGAGTCAGAAATTTTTGAGATCAATGGCTATAAGAAAGGCAACATGCTCAATGGATTTGACGACATAGACTATCTACAAAACATTAAAGAAGACATCAAAATATTTGAGGCAACTCAAGAGATATACTAAACTAAGGAATGAAGCAATTAGAAAATATAGCAGTACTCGCTGGTGATGGTATAGGCCCTGAGGTGATGGCTCAAGCAATTAAAGCACTGAAGGCAGTAGAGGAGAAATACCAACATACCTTCAAGTTTAAGGAAGCGCTGATGGGCGGTGTTGCGATAGATAAAACAGGCAAGCCTCTCCCTGACGAAACACTCGCCATCGCTCTCGAGGCGGATGCTGTATTACTAGGTGCAATTGGTTCTCCTAAGTATGCAGATCCAACCCTCAAGGTGAGACCAGAGCAGGGTCTTTTAGGGCTTAGAAAAGCTTTAGGATTGTTTGCCAATATCCGCCCTGTCAAGGCTTATGACAAGCTGTTGGGTTTGTCTCCTATTAAAAATGTCGCAGGTTCTGACTTCGTCATATATCGAGAATTAACGGGTGGAGTGTACTTCGGTGAGAGTGGTCGTAATGAAGATAATACCATGGGCTACGATATCATGAGCTATGAGAGATATGAGGTAGAACGTATTGCCCACGCAGCGTTTAAGAGCGCGATGAATAGAAGGAGTGAGCTATGTTTGGTGGACAAGGCCAATGTTCTAGAGGTATCGAGATTTTGGCGAGAGACGGTCGACAAGATTGCCAAGGAGTATCCGTCAGTTAAGTACTCGCAGCTGTATATAGATAATGCTGCCATGCAGATAATTTTAAATCCATCGAGATTCGATGTGATCCTTACGGCTAATTTGTTTGGAGATATTTTATCTGATGAGGCTAGTGTGATATCCGGTTCTTTGGGCTTATTGCCTTCTTCTTCTATTGGAGAGAAACATTGCTTATTTGAACCAGTACATGGTTCTTATCCAGAGGGGGCCGGTAAAGATATTGCCAATCCTGTAGCGATGATTTTGTCAGCAGGGATGATGTTAGAGCAATTCGATATGATCAAGGAAGCACAGGATATATACGATGCCGTGGAACACTGCATGGAGAAAAGCATAATGACCGAAGACCTCAATCCAGAGGTGAGCTATTCTTGTTCGCAGATGGGAGATATCATCGAGTCATTAATCTTGGGTGAGGATATCAAGCTTAAGAGTGTAAAGGAAGGTAGCGCCAGTATTATATAACATTCGAGTACAGAGGAATTATATGCTTAATAAGTACAGTAGGACGATAACTCAAGATGAGACGAGACCAGCGGCTCAGTCTATGCTACATGCGATAGGTCTGACCACTGAGGATCTTAAGAAGCCTCAGATTGGTATTGCCAGTACTGGTTGGGATGGGAATCCGTGCAATATGCATCTTAATGGATTGGCAGCGAAGATTAAGCAGGGTGTCAATCAGGAAGATTTAATTGGGTTAATATTTCATACAATCGGCGTTAGCGACGGAATGTCCATGGCTACCAATGGTATGAAGTATTCGCTTCCATCACGTGATATTATTGCAGACTCTATTGAGACCGTAGTTAGTGCACAGTGGTATGACGGCTTAGTTACTGTGGTTGGTTGCGATAAGAATATGCCAGGAGCAATGATGGCAATTGGGCGATTGAATAGACCTTCGATTTTAGTGTATGGTGGTACAATAGCTCCGGGCTACCACCAAGGTAACAAGTTGGATATAGTCTCTTCTTTCGAAGCATTAGGACAAAAGATAGCCGGTGAGATCACAGTTGATACCTTCAAAGAGATCATAAAAAATGCATGCCCAGGAGCGGGCGCTTGTGGCGGGATGTATACCGCTAACACGATGTCCTCCGCAATTGAAGCCCTCGGTATGTCATTGCCGTACAACTCATCTAATCCTGCAGTAAGCCGTGATAAGACAGATGAGTGTGTACGTATAGGCAAGGCGATCCGTCACTTATTGGAGATAGACCTCAAGCCAAGAGATATCATGACTAAGCAGTCTTTTGAGAATGCCATTAGGTTAATCATCGTACTGGGCGGCTCAACTAATGCTGTGATGCACATGGTTGCCATGGCGAAGGCTGCCGGGATAGAAATAGGAATCAATGATTTTCAAAGGTTGAGTGATGAGACACCATTCTTGGCAGATCTTAAGCCGAGTGGAAAGTATGTCATGGAAGATCTTCATAAAGTGGGAGGTATTCCTGCAGTGATGAAGTTGATGTTATCCGAAGGAATGCTTCATGGAGACTGTATGACTGTTACAGGCAAGTCCATGGCAGAAAACCTGGAAGCCGTGCAAGGACTCGGGGAGTCACAGAAAGTGATCTATCCTGTATCTGCACCAGTGAAGAAAACTGGCCACCTCAGAATACTTTATGGCAACCTCGCAACTGAAGGGTCAGTTGCCAAGATTACGGGTAAAGAAGGCTTAAAATTTAGCGGTAGCGCTAAAGTATTCGACTCAGAGGAAGATGCAAACCATGCTATCCAAGATGGAAAAATAGAAAAAGGTGACGTCATCGTGATACGATATTGTGGACCAAAGGGAGGTCCGGGGATGCCAGAAATGCTGAAGCCAACCTCACTCATAATGGGTGCTGGCTTGGGCAAAGATGTCGCCTTGATTACCGATGGACGATTCAGTGGTGGTACACATGGATTTGTGGTTGGACATATCACACCAGAATCCTTTACAGGAGGAAACATAGCCTTGCTCCACGATGGCGATATGATCACCATCGATGCAGAGCAAAACTCTATCGATGTGCATTTGACCGATGACGAGTTAGACACTCGTAGGGCATCTTGGCAAGTGCCAGAACGACCAGTATCAGGAATATTAAAAAAATACAGACACACCGTCTCTTCAGCAAGTGAAGGTTGTGTTACCGATGAACTATAGGATATGGGAAAAACAGCAACTATAGCCAAGAAGACCAAAAATATAAAGTCAAGACGCATGACAGGTTCGGATGCTGTCATGGAATGTCTCTTGCAAGCTCAGGTTGACCTCATCTTTGGTTATCCTGGAGGTGCTATTATGCCGATTTACGATAGCCACTATAAGTATCAGGACAAGATCAGGCATATCCTGACGCGTCATGAGCAAGGAGCTATACATGCGGCACAGGGATTTGCCAGAGTGACCCGTAAGACGGGCGTATGTATGGCTACCTCAGGTCCTGGAGCGACTAACTTGTTTACAGGGATTGGTGATGCCTTGATGGATAGTACGCCACTGGTGTGTATCACAGGTCAGGTTTTTAGCCATCTACTTGGATCAGACGCATTTCAGGAGATTGACGTGATCGGATGTACTACATCAATTACTAAGTGGAACTATCAGATTACTCGAGCCGAGGAAATCCCAGAAGTGTTTGCCAAGGCATTTTATATAGCTAATTCAGGACGACCTGGTCCAGTGTTGATAGATATTACTAAGGATGCTCAGGTAGCAGAATTTGATTTTGTGCCAGTGACTAACCCTAAGATAAGATCTTATCACCCATTGCCGAGGATAAAGGCTGAAGATGTCTCTGAGGCCGCGGCGATGATTAAGAAAGCTAAGAAGCCATTTATCCTCGCGGGACATGGCATCCATATTGCTGGGGCTCAGGATGTTTTTAAAGAGTTTGTCGAGAAGACGGGTATTCCAGTGGGGTGTACGATTCATGGGCTCTCTACGATTCCTGATGACCACCCATTACATATGGGCATGCTCGGTATGCACGGCAACTATGGTCCTAACATGATGACCAATCAGTGTGACTTGTTAATCGCCATAGGTATGAGATTTGACGATCGGGTTACTGGAAGATTGGATAATTATGCACCTAAGGCCAAAAAGATTCATATCGAAATAGATAAGGCAGAGTTCAATAAAAATGTACCGGTAAACCTCTGTTTCCATGCTGATGCCAAGGAGGCTATTGAGGCCCTCTTGCCCGAAGTAGCACAGAAGGAGTATCCTAATTGGCTCAAGAAGTTTAAAGATTGCAACAAGAAAGAGTATAACAAAGTCATCAAGAGGGATTTAAAGAAAAATAAGAAAGGCCCACTAGCAATGGGGCGTGTTATCCGAGAGATATCTGACCAGACTAAAGGAGATGCTATTATTGCCACTGACGTTGGGCAGCATCAGATGTTAGCAGCGAGGTATTACGAATATTTAGGCAGAGACCTTTGGGTGTCTTCTGGAGGTGCTGGCACGATGGGATATGGATTTCCTGCCGCCATAGGAGCGAAGATGGCTAAGCCAAATAAACAAGTCGTAGCAATTGTGGGAGATGGTGGCTTTCAGATGACTTTACAGGAGTTAGGGGTTTGCTCTCAGCATAATGTAGCTGTTAAGATTGTAATCCTGGACAATGAGTATCTCGGTATGGTACGTCAATGGCAACAGCTATTTTTCGACCGAAGGTATTCATCAGTGGATTTGGTCAGTCCAGACTTTATCACCATTGCTAAGGGATTTGGTGTGCCAGGACAGATGGTCTGTGATGCGAGTGAGATTGATGGAGCCATAGAGACGATGTTGGCAGCAGAAGGGCCATACTTGCTACATGTCAAGGTGATAAAAGAGGAGAATGTTTTTCCAATGATAGCCTCTGGCAAGGCTGTCGATGAGATCGTTCTGGAATAATAAATAGATATTATGAAAACTATGGAAAGCTTCACCATAACAGTATTCAGTGAAAACCGAACTGGCCTACTCAGTAGGGTAGTAGGGTTGATCACTCGTAGGAAGATCAATATAGAGTCACTTACAGTGTCTAAGTCTTCAATGGAGGGAATACACAGGTTTACCATTGTACTGACCATCACTGAAGATGTGATTATAAAAGTTGTGAACCAGATTGACAAGCAGGTAGATGTGCTTAAAGCTTTCTACTATCGAGATGAAGAGATTGTACATCAGGAGATAGCACTGTATAAGGTGCCGGCTAAGGCCATGTATAACAGCAATCAAGTTGAGCAAATGATCCGCTTTCACAATGCCCGTATACTTGCCATTGAGCCAGAGTACGTAGTAGTTGAGAAGACTGGGCATCAGCATGAGACAGAGGCCCTACTCACAGACCTTAGAGCCATAGGTGTTTATGAGTTTGTGAGGTCGGGGCGCATAGCAGTTGTAAAACCAATGGAACAATTAAATAAATATCTCAAAAGCATTGAGACGACTGAATCGGAAATCATTTAAGAAAAAAGGATATAAATCAGATTAACTATGGCAAAATTAAATTTTGGAGGAACCGAAGAGAATGTAATTCTAAGAGACGAGTTTCCTCTTGACAAGGCGAGAGATATACTTAAAAACGAGACCATTGCCGTAATCGGTTACGGTGTGCAGGGCCCAGGTCAGGCACTTAACTTAAGAGACAATGGTATTAAGGTTATCGTAGGTCAGAGACAGCCTTCTGCATCTTACCAAAAAGCCATAGAAGACGGCTTTGTACCTGGTGAGACACTTTTCTCTATTGAGGAGGCTGCAGAAAAAGCAACGGTTATTATGTACTTGCTTTCAGATGCAGCGCAGATAGCGGTATGGCCGACATTGAAGCCATACTTAACTAAGGGCAAGGCACTTTATTTCTCACATGGATTTGGGATCACGTATAAGGAGCGCACAGGGATCATTCCACCGGATGACATTGATGTATTCTTAGCGGCACCTAAAGGATCAGGAACTTCATTGAGACGACTATTCCTTGAGGGCAAAGGCCTGAACTCAAGCTATGCAATTCACCAAGATGCTACGGGTAATGCCTTTGATAGGGTCATTGCAATCGGTATTGGTATAGGAAGTGGATACTTGTTTGAGACAACATTCAAGAGAGAAGTATATAGCGACCTTACGGGAGAGCGAGGTACGCTGATGGGCGCAATTCAAGGATTGTTCGCAGCGCAGTATGAGGTGCTCAGAGCTAAGGGGCACTCGCCATCTGAGGCATTCAACGAGACTGTTGAAGAGGCTACAGAGTCATTATATCCGCTGGTATCAGAAAATGGTATGGACTGGATGTATGCTAACTGCTCTACTACGGCGCAGAGAGGCGCTCTTGATTGGTGGAAGAAGTTTA
This sequence comes from uncultured Saprospiraceae bacterium, assembly GCA_964489125.1. Taxonomy (GTDB): domain Bacteria; phylum Bacteroidota; class Bacteroidia; order Chitinophagales; family Saprospiraceae; genus GYS-P2D. Next base: position 195 of record CAZAXY010000014.1, on the reverse strand, counting down.
AAGACGCGACTAAACCAGTCTTCGAAGAACTCTATGAGAGTGTGGCTACCGGTAACGAGGCTCAGTTATCTATCGATAGCAATAGCCAAGCGGACTATAGAGCTAAGCTCGAAAAAGAACTCGAAGAGCTGCGAGAGTCAGAGATGTGGCGTGCTGGTCGTACCGTGCGCAGTCTGAGGCCGCAGAATAAATAGA
>CAZAXY010000013.1:0-46290 GCA_964489125.1 uncultured Saprospiraceae bacterium | reverse complement strand
GAATGCCTGAATTAAGGCAATTGCTGATCGGTATATCAATCAATCTAAACTTTCCGGCTATTGGTACCGCCGGCTTTGATCGATCTTTGGTCAATGGATATAGGCGACTGCCTACGCCACCTCCGAGTATTATGGCTAGAGTTTTGTGAGTTATCATAACTATGGGCTTATGAGATTATAAATTGAAATATATGTTTTTGTTGAAGCCTCCCAGGAGTAATTTTCGGAGATGGCCTTATCTCTTACAGTTTGATACAGTTCTTGATCCTTGACCAAATAGAGAGCTCTGGAAATGGCTTGACCCAAATCGTGAATGTTAGCGTGTGTGAAGGATATTCCTGCACCGCCAGATTCGAAGTCAATCACCGTGTCTCTGAGACCCCCTATCGCTCTTGCTATAGGGATGGTCCCATATCTCATGGCAAACATCTGATTAAGACCGCAGGGCTCAAATCTCGATGGCATCAATATGAAATCTGATGCAGCGTATACTTGGTGTGCCACATCTTCATTATATCCGATATAACACCCTACCCGTTCTGGATATCGATCTCGTAGCCCCTGTATACTATGCTCAAGGTGCCTATCCCCAGAACCGAGTATGAAGAAATTCACAAAGCCAAAGCGGGTCAAGATTTGTTCTATCACGGGACGTAATAAGTCCGCTCCCTTCTGATGTGCAAACCTTCCAATAAAACTAATCAAGGGTATGTCTTCTGCTCTGTACAAAGAAGTGAGCAAGGCCCTTTTATTCTTAGTTTTAAATGTGTTCCAAGATCGTCCCAACTTATGTGGTATCCTCGGATCAGTCCTGGGGTTCCAGGTTTGCGTATCGATGCCATTGAGTATTCCTGAGAATTTGTCCCGATCTATATCGTAGATGATTTTAAGAGGTTTCATTGACTGCAATAGCTCTAATAAATATGTCGGAGAGACAGCGTTGACGTGATCGGCGTACCTCATAGCGGTGGCGACAGCATCAAAGCAATTGTCCCAGTCAATAGATGGGATCAAAGAATCATTAAAATCTGGTAACAGTTTCTTTCTTGACCAGGGGTAGCGACTATTGTAAGCTGCATTGTGTATGGTATAGACTGTCGGAACATTGTTTAGGCGATTATAGACTTTGGCATGTTTGATCATGAATGGAATAAAGCCAGTCTGGTGATCGTGGCAGTGCAACAAGTCAAGCGATACTTTTGTGTTACTTAGCCATTGCAATATCGCTCGTTGAAAACCCATGTTTCTTTCAGGCTCGTCATGGAATCCGTGACCATCATCATTGAGATAGATTGAGTTACGCATGAACAATTGAGGGAGGTCTACGAGGTACAATTCATAATTAATACCGTGATTGAGACATTTTTCTATGGTATAATCATATTGCCTACCCTCCATTGTCAAGGTATCTGTGTAGACAGTCTCATACTCTTTATCTCGAGGCCACTTAAGATCATATCGAGGGATGACTACTGAGGGTGCCCAGCCCAATTTGTGCTGATAGAGGGGAAGTGCACCTACGACATCTGCCATCCCGCCAGCCTTGGCGACAGGATAACATTCTGTAGAGATATGGAGAACCTTTTTCACTAGTTTATTTCAAGTTTTAAGAGGGTAGCCCCAAGAGGAGGTATGGTAATATGTATAGACTGATTGCAACCATGCATATTGATATCTTCTGATATTAGCGGATTAGGATTAAGCTGTCCCGATCCCCAATATTTAGTGTTATCAGAGTTCAATATTTCAACATAGCTCCCTTCTTGCGGTACTCCGATACAGTAATTCGTGAGCGTATTTGGTGTGAAATTACAGGCAATAACCAGGGTGTCACTCACCCCGAATCTGGCGTATACTAAGACACAGTTATTGTGATCCTGATGATCTATCCATTTAAAACCACTGCCATCAAAGTTCTTTTCGTTCAGTGCGGGCTCATTCTTAAGAGTCGTATTTAGATCACGCACTAAGTGCTTTATGCCTTGATGTGGAGCATGATCCAGTAGGTGCCATGGCAACTCCTCATTAACGTTCCACTCATCAGTCATCGCAAAATCATTGCCCATAAACAACAATTTATGTCCAGGATGCGTGAACATATATGCATATAGCAATCTCAGATTGGCAAATTGCTGCCATTCATCTCCAGGCATTTTGTAGATCATGGAGTTTTTGCCATGTACAATCTCGTCATGTGAGAGGGGGAGGATGTAGTTTTCTGAATAGGCATAGACCATGCTAAAGCTAATCTCAGATTGATGGTGCTGCCGATATACTGGATCTCTCTCAAAATATCGCAGTGTGTCATTCATCCATCCCATCATCCACTTAAAACCAAACCCTAAGCCTCCCTGATAGACTGGTGCCGTGACACCGGCATATGAAGTTGATTCTTCGGCTATTATAGTGATTCCAGGATGTTCCTGATAGCAATGAAAATTTAGGTTTTTAAGAAACTCTATGGAGGCTAAATTATGATTGCCACCATGCTCATTGGGGTCCCACTCACCATCATTCCGACTGTAGTCTAGATACAACATACTTGCGACGGCATCTACACGCAGCCCATCAATATGATATCTATCGAGCCAAAAGTTAGCACTCGATAGTAAAAAACTGCATACTTCGGGCCGTTCAAAATTGAAAATTAAACTGTTCCAGTCCGGATGATATCCTTTCTTTGGGTTGGGATGTTCGTATACTTTGGTGCCATCGAAGTCTGCCAAGAATGTGGAGTCAGAAGGGAAGTGAGCAGGCACCCAGTCCAATATGATTCCGATCCCCGCTTGATGAATCTTATCAATCAGGTACATGAACTCTTGAGGATTGCCATATCGACTCGTAGGAGCATAAAACCCTGTGCTCAGATATCCCCATGAGGGATAGTAAGGATGCTCCGTAATTGGTAGTAGTTCTATATGTGTATAGCCCATGTCGTTGACATAGTCCACTAGCTTATCTGCCAGTTCACGATAATGTAGTGAGCGCCTCTCCTCGTGATTTTTCATCCAGCTACCCAGATGCAGCTCATATATCGACATGGCACTGGTATAATGGTCCGTTTTACAGCGATCATCAAGCCACTGTTGATCTGACCACTCGTAATATGTGTCCCAAGTTATACCACTGGTCTTTGGGGCTATTTCATAATAAAACGAGAATGGATCAGCCTTATCTCTTATTTCATTGTCGACAGTAGAGTAGATGCGATACTTGTATAATTCTCCACGGCTTATCTCTGGTATGAAACCTTCCCATATACCTGAAGAATCCCACCTTACATGGAGTTGATGTTGGCTGCCGTCCCAATAGTTGAAGTTGCCAATTACTTGAACCTCTCGAGCGGCAGGCGCATATACTGCGAAGTAGGTTCCTCCCTGTCCATCTATTGTTATCTGATGTGAGCCAAATTTTTCATAAAGCCTCAGATGTTTTCCCGATTTGAACAGATATATATCAAATTCTGAAAACCTACTGTATGGTCGAGTGAGATTGCTCAAATAAAGGGCGTTTTAAATAGTGCAGGGCACTATGATTATAGTTCGGTTAAGGTAAGGTTTTAATTAAGATCTACGACCTTCTATGTAGACAGATAACTAACTACTTGGTATATGGAATAGACATAATAGATCTTATACAAAATAGATTATCTGCAGATCAGTTATCTATTTAGTTTGACCTTTCCTTTAAATCGTGCAACTATGATTAAGTACCTCTTAGTTATGTTCCTAGCCATCGGGATGATGGCATGTAGTGATAATGATGATTGCTGTGATGTAGCCGATGAAGAGACACTACTGAACTATGACAGTGACAATGCCAATGCCCCGAACTTACCTGCAGGTGAGTATGTTTTTGCCATTCGCTTACCGCTTACACTACTTAACAGACTTGCTGGACAGAATATAAGATCAGTCAGTGTGTTTATGTATGATATACCGTCAGAGGTAGACCTTGTCATATATGACGAATCGAGTAATCTACCCTCCAGAGAGTTGTTTAATCAAGATGTGACTACATCTCTAAGTCCGGATGGTTGGAATACCATCAATCTCTCGTCGCCATTTGAGGTGACAGGTGAGACACTATGGGTGGGATTAGATATTGACAATGCACAGATGATGCAATCCATAGGTTGTGATCTTGGCCCTGCTAATGTCAATGGGGATTGGCTCTTTGATGGCGCTGACGGAGAGTTTATCAGATTTACTAATCGTGTTAATGACAGTGTAAATTGGAATATTAGGGTCACAGTAGGAGGGTAGAGGATCATATGAGGACCCTGCGATCGAATCACACTTACTCTGAATTCATGCAACAAACTCTATGTTGATTTGTAGTCACCCACATATTCCATAGATTTTAGTTCTTCTAATTTTTCATTTATCCATGCGCTCTGAGATATTAATTCATTTTTAATGAGCAAGGATAGATTCTTTGTGTTTCCTTGTAGGATAAACCCGACAGCAGAGCAATAATTATTGGACCGCGTATATTGGTCATCGGACATATTCCTCCTATTATTCTTTAAGAAATTTTGAGTGATTTTTATCTCCTCAATAATATTACTTGGCTCTTCACCGAGCTCAATGAGGCACCTCAATTTGAGTTTTAGCAGAATGATCTCCCATCTCGGATTGCTAAGTCTGTGAACAGAAATGATTCTGTAACAGGATACATAATTTTTTTTGTGAAATGCTAAAGTTGCATTGACGAGTGCCATTAGTTCTTTATCACGAGGGGCTAATTTAATATGATATTCCTCGATGAACTCCTGGACCCAAGAAAACTCTCGGAGCTTACAGGCGAGGTTAATGCAGTTCCAAAACCTAGGTGCTGAAATAGTACCTTTATCCAAAAATAAGTCTTTATCTATAGCCTCCTTCATAAGTTCAAATCGTTCGGTCTCTTGATTTACTTTGCTGGATCTCCTCTTCAATGAATGATCTAAGTATATGTAAATTGCCATAGACATTACTCTGTCATAATTTGTTTCTGTGAGTTGATTTTTTAGATAGAGATAGTCTTTTTCATTGAACTTTAGAGCAGTTTTCATACGATGAAGGGCCGAGAGCGTTTCTTCAACCTTGCTAGGAACTCTGTTTTTTCGAAGCTTCTCAAACTCTGCAAGCCAATCCTGATTCATGACCTTACTCATATTATACATTTCCATTTCATATAGCTTTTCGACACTACTTTGATATTGTTGCAGATATAGGTAAGCATCAAACAAGAGTTCTTTGCCTTGGGTGTACTTAACTGGATTGTCGCTAAAGTAGTGTTCGTGTGCTATCTTATGCATTGTATAGAATTGATAGAATCCGATAGTGCCTGAATTATGGACGGTTGCATTTATGCGGTCAGCCACCTTGTTTGCTTGACTATCCAATCCTCTATCATCCAATTCTTCGAAGAGCTGCAAGTCGTATAAAGATCGATTTTGTGTCACTCTTTGCCAGACTAAATAATCTTCGACAATCCTATGCAACTTGGAAAGTATGTTGCGAAAACTTTTTTCACCGAGGTGTGCGAATAGTTTTTTGCGTGTCTCTGTGGCCTGGAGTTTAGGATTGTTCAGGTCACTGCGGTAACTATATATGTGTCTATAGAGCTTAGCTGTATCTTTGGTTGAGCTGCCATACAGGCTTAAAAAATTGAGGAATCCTTTCCACTCTATTACTTCAAAAGATCTGAGTACCGCAAATAATTTACTGGTATACATGGATGAAAATTATGCATGTCAATTTTGACTACTCAATCCAATGTAGCAATTGCAGAGGAATGAAAATGGTATAGTTGACAACATATAGATCTGTTTATCAGAGCTGTACGCATGTCATATAAATTTAATGCAGTTAGAAATATAGAGGAAAGTTAGAAAAATAAATTTTTCCATAACGGATTAGGGAGCTAAATTTAATCACGGAAGGCATCGAATGTCTTCGGTCAATCAACCTTAAAATAATAGAGTATGCGTCATGCGAACATTCATTCGTACTCCGATGTACACGTAACATCACGTGAAGAAGAAGTATTACAGCACCTCAGCCAAGGTCTAACTTCCAAGCAGATCGGAGCCCAATTACACATTTCTTCATTAACGGTAGACAAGCACAAAAAGAACCTGCTCGACAAGTTCCAAGCGAAAAGTAGTGCTCAATTGATCTATCTGTCTATCAGACAAGGCTATTTGCCATTAGAATGATATCAATCATTCGTTTAAACAACTTATGCATCTTATAACACTAGAGTAATAACTAATAAACTTTCAACCAAAAAAGTATTATAATGAATACTACATTAAACAAAACTTATGACGTCCCTGGCCAGGTGGTTAAGATGACCTTTAATGGTCAAGCTGCGGCACCTGAAAACATTAAAATGATTGTGAGATTTGAACCGCTTCAATTGACTTGGCTCACCTCACGAGAAATAATCTCTGCCAGTTTTTCGCGTATCGCTTGTAGAAAATTAACGAGCATAGAAATCACAGAACAATTGTTGAACAACTCTGCTTTTCTGAAGGCGGCAAGAGAGGCGTACAACTATTGTTTGGAATACCCGACTCACCTATATTATGGAATGATTCCAATAGACTTCTTATGTGAGGACACAGTAGATCTGACATTCCATGCCAAGGCTTATCAGAAATATCCTGGACATGAGTCATATGAGGTACAGATAGAAATCAGCGATAACAGAGTTTTTACTATGAGCAAAGATTATGTTAGAATGGTAACTGTCAGATTCCACAAGGAGTATCAGCGATTAATAGACATGCTATCTCAGCGAGAGCAGGATGTCCTTAGATTATTGGGCAATGGTGATACGGTCAAGGTGGCAGCTAAAAAGTTGTATCTATCAACGCACACCATAGAGAGTCACAAGCAGAATATCTATAAGAAATTGGGTATAAGCAGTATGGCGGAACTGGGTCGAGTCGCAGAGAGATTGTTTCTCTGATTGACAATTAGCCGTCATAAATTCCTTGATATTAGCTACATTTTGGGAGTATAGATTAAGATGTCTTCACGTAGCTTTAAGGCATACCTATAATAGCCCAAATGATACGCGAAGAAATGAAAAGGCCAATAACGCCTAGAGAGATGCAGGTGCTCTCCCTGATCTGTCATGGAAAAACTGCCAAAGAAATTGCTGAGACGCTAGGCATTGCTCGATCAACAGTTGAGAGCTATCGTCAAAATCTATTGGTAAAATTGAACGCCAAAAATGCAGTAGAATTAGCACTCAAGGCTGAGAGAAATGGACTATTAAAATAAGTCCAGATTTATCACCGAGATAGTGAACATATTTTTCTTACTAGCACTCGGGACAGACGGCCCACATGGCTCAGCTAGTCCTGACCACATCCAACACCTACTAGCCTTCCTATGCCTTTCTGAGTAGTATAACTTATCTTTTAATCCCTTTAGCGATCACTACTATCAACTAACTGAATCCTTCCACTTGAGACCGATGTTACTCTAAACTATCATATTGTCCATTAACTCTTCCTTACTCGTATTCCCTAGCTCCTATGGTATTACTATTAATTAAGTAGCAGTGGACAGTTATATAGCCCATTGATCCCTATTTATTACTACAAAAAACTTCTACCAATCCCTCAAAATGGGGAATTTTTGGGATGCGCTCACAGCATATCATTACTCAACTTTATGACTGTATAAATAAGACCTGGGAGCAAAAGTGTTTACGTCGGTCGGTTCATATTCATATTAATTCAATTCGATATTCATTAATCCATTAAATAAAGACACATGAGTGCACTATTACACTATGGTCATAAACTGCTTAATCGAGCCTACCGACTGAAGGCCATCTCGTTTATGGTCTTATCACTAACATGTCTGCTCGGCACTTCTATGCAGGCGCAGACCGATATTAATTCAACAACGATTACGCAAGAAGTTCCACTGAGCGCTACTTCTACAACAGACTTCGTTTTCTCGACCGCCAATTTCAATGTTCAGAATGATATAGAATCAGCTGATATGTTTGAAGTAATCGTTACAGGCAGAGAGGGTGGAGGTTCACTTGAGGTTGCACTTAATGGAGGAGACGCTCAACAGTTTGATATCGAAGACGATGACTGTGGAGGGGGCGGTATGGCTGGTCCACAAACCTTTCTTTTTGGGGATATGAACTGTTACAGCACAATCGCAGAAATGATCACCATCAATATTAATAGAGGAGGACAAGATTGTGGTGATAATATGGTCGGCGTTCAACTAAGATGGGTAAATGCATTTACAGCTGATGCGCCAGAGTTTGTTGTCATACCTGACAATACCATTACGGTAGATGCAGGAGCAAATTGTAACATCTCTTCGGCAGATGCCTTGACACAGATCAGTAATCAGCTTGTAATGGACGACCTTATAAGTGACAATGTAGCCACACCGATGGAACTAGGTTCTAGCCTGTCTATCGTCGATGCTCCAGCTGAATATGCCAGCACATGTGGAACTGCTCCAGCTCATGATATAACATTAGTGATTACTGATGGATGTGATCTCTCGGCTAATGATACTATTATGGTCTCCTTGGAGGTAACGGAAGATGACGATCCTACAGCTGAAATAAATGGCGTCGGATCAGTAAATACAGATCGGCTAGTGATCTCCTGGGATGGGAGTTGTCAGTTGACAGATCAAGTAGTTCTTGATAGCATCTTGAGTGGGACCGATTTGATGTTTGGCGATGCAGACGGTTGTGGCGTCCCTTCAGATAGTATAGTAATAGAGAGCGTTACTGCTCAAGGTAATAACTCTGCATACGATCAAGGTACAGGTATTTTCTCTCGAAGTGAGACTCCGAACGATCCTTGTTTCGCAAACTTCAGAGTAAGAGTACAAGGTACAGACCTGTGTGGGAATAGCACTACACAGAATGTATTCATTCGCATAGAAGATCAGACTCCACCAGAGATCACAGCACCAGAAGCAGTGACTATTGTGGCATGCAGTGTAGCTGATGCAGCGGCATTCGCTACAGCACCTGAAGTGGTTGCGGCTAACATATCTGCGGCAGATAACTGTGATGATATGGTTGTACTTAGCTATTCAGATGTCAATGATTTTGATAATCAAAACTTTAGTCCGATAATAGCCTGTGCCGATGAAGATCCAGTAAGGGTCTATATATTCGCAGATGATGGATGTGGTAATATCGCTGTAGATTCAATAGAGGTCACCGTCGTTGATGTAGAGAAACCTACTTTTGAAATTGCAGGAGGGTCGCTCAACTTTGATTTAGGAGCCGATTGTGATATTGACAGTATGGCTATAGTTACCAGAATAAGGAATAATAATAACATAGCACTTCTAGATAATTGTGTTGCAAACAGTGCTATCAACATAGTAGTAACAGGAGACTTTGTCAATGGAGCATTACTTCCAACATGTGCTTCTGATGGCACTCGTACTGCTACAGTCTCAATCTCAGCTATAGATGCCTGTGATAATGATAGTACGATTACTAATATCACAATCAATATGGTTGATAATCTAGGACCTAGCATAGCATTTACAGATCCTATGGCATCCAATAACGGAAATGCTTCGAATAATAGGATAATTTTGACTGTGGATGCAAGTTGTACTCTTGGAGATGACGAGCTAATTGATTCCCTTGAGAATTATCTTACGGTGAGTGGATGTAATACCGATGATGCAACCCTATCCATTGCGAATAGTGCCGCACCATACTCTCCTAATTGTGGAGCAAATGCTGATGGATTTATTACCGTAATGGTTAACGGCATAAACGAATGTAGCGAAGAGACAACGGCACCAATAGACGTTTATCTAAGGATCATTGATGATGAGGCTCCAGTGATTAATGTACCAACATCTATTGTGTTTAATACGAGTTCAGCAAGCGCATTGTCAAGTGATTGTGAAATAACAGAACAAGATTTCCTCGATAGTTTAGTGCTTAATAGCGCTTATAGCCTCTCTGACAACTGCACAGACTCGGCAGACATCGTGATAACAACAGATATTCCTACTAACATGAATGCACCATTTCAGGCATCATGCAGTGAAGATATGATTTCATATACAGTGATGATCACAGCCACAGATGCATGTGCCAGTAACCCTAATTCAACCACAGTTGCGGTAACAGTAAGTGTGATAGATGACAGCGCACCGGTGATCGACTTAAGTACTACAGAGATCACGCTTGATGTGCCAGATCTGACTTGCGGTGTGGATAGTGCTACAATTGCAGATGCTATAATTGGTGATGGAATGTTAAATGGTTATTCGTATGCAAATGCAGGAATAATTAATAGTGTAACTGACAAGTGCAATGCCATTACCATGGGTGTCGAGGAGTCAGGTGGGTTATCTATATTATCATGTAACAATCCTACACAGGACGTAACGTTCTTCGCGGAGGATGCTTGTGGTAATCGCTCTACTGAGACAGTTACTATTACACTCAATGAGGTAGATCCTACGCCTGCGGTAACATTTGGAGGTGAGACCGCTAGAGGTGGTACTCAGGGTGATCAAGACGCAGGAATTGCACCTATAGCTGGATCAGACAATACAGTAGGTAATGGAACAAACCCTGAAGTTATTGTTGATGTGGCTCTTAATGCCTCATGTGGAATAACCTTATCGGAAATTTCTATGACCGTACTAGCAGAAATGAATATCCTTGCCGATGGCTGCACAGATGTGGCCATACTGTTAAGTAATTCTGAGGTCAACATATTGGAAAACATTGACCTACCAGTACAAAATGATGTATCACTTGGTGACGCTATTTGTGGAGATCAGTTCAATATAGAGTTTAGTACAGCTGATGAGTGCGGCAATGTGACTACCATGCACTTTACAATTGAGCTTGTTGATAATGAAGATCCTATAATAAGTGGTCCAACCACATTTTTACTTTATGCCTCAGCAACTGATTGTGGACCACTTTCTGAGGAAACCCTAATCGATAGTCTAGTGTCCGCTGGTCTTACCACAACAGTAGCTCCTTGTGGAGATTTGACTTTTGAGCTGTTCATGGATAACCCTGAAACGGGAGAGATAGAGTATGGAACAGACGTTGATGCACGCTATGGGGATCTTCCAGGCTCCGGTATCCCACCAATAGAGATGTTGACGGCTTCATGTAGTCCTCAGAATGTGACTATGTTTGTCCGTGTACAAGAAGCATGTGGATCTTCTACTTCTGGTTTCTCAGATGTTGTAGAAATTACAGTGAGCTATCTTGATACGCTCGCACCTGAGTTTGAGGTTAGGACGGAAGCGAGTAATCCTTCACAGAATGTACTCATCAATGATACGCTCACACGACAGGTGACTACTGGTTGTGACACAACATTGAACGTCAATGTATTTATAACAAGTGGATTTGTAGACTGTAATGAAAATCCATTAACAGTTAGCTATAGTATAGGAGAGACTGGGATTAATGTGGGTAACCTCATCAATGCAACATTCCCAGTAGGAGTGACAGACGTTACGACAACTATAACTGATGGATGTATGAATAGTACTACCTACGACTTCACTGTGGTGATAGAGGATGTTGCAGCACCTACTGTAGAAGTCGACTTTCTACCAACCTTGCCAGTAATTATCGGGGAGACTTGTAGCATTGACTCACTGTCGCTATTGGACTCTATACTTGCTGCTATTAACAATGATATTCTCAATATTGATTTTATGGATAATTGTGTGGTAGAGGATACGATTATTGTTAATGGTATGGCATCATACGAGATAGGGCTAGGATGTGTGAGCTTTAATACGGTTGAAATCGTGGTTGTAGATACCTCGGGTAATCAATCACCGTCGGTATCTGTACCAATAGTTTTGATTGACAATATCGCACCGACCGTGACAGCCAGTGCTGGAAGCACTCCAGCTACGGCTATCCAGTTCGATGCCTGCGGTATTAATTTAGATGACTTTAATATTCCTGCTGCGATTACGGATGCATTGACTGCATCGGATAACTGTAGTGATGGGGTATTTAGCTTCTCAGATATACTTGGAGGACTTCCTCCGGAAGCATTTAATGATGGAAATCTTAAGAATTTTGATGGTTCACCATTTGAGATAGATTTCACTTCAGGAGATCAAGGTCTCTGTGACGTGCTCACTATAGCTGTCGGTAGAGACAGACGTAATCCTATCGTATGGAAAGATTTAACTTGTAACGATTGTCCGGGCTTTAATTGGCCTGAGGGATCTATCCTGGCTACAGTAGAATTTTCAGATGACTCTGTTGAAGAAGAGAGAATAGTGAAAAATTCTGGTAAGAGAGTGGGCAAGATTGAGGGTAGACAGGTATTCGACATGGAGGATGGACAGAATGATGAGTTAGAAGAGCTGTTATTTACGCTATGCATGGCTAATCGTAAAGGAGTTGAGATAGTACAGTTCGTAGGTGATAATAACAAGGCCTTTGATTACGACATCGAAGCTTGTGATGTAGAAGGTCCTCAGCCTGTATATTTCTCAGTGGTAGATAACTGTGGTAACGCCACTATTGACTCCATCTATGTTGATGTATTTGAGAATAGTAAGCCAAACTTATTTGTCAATGAGAATTATGTCCATAGTTTCACGATTCCAGAATATACTATGTCGTGCAGTCCTGATCCGGATGACCTAGTTAATTCGATTCGTTTTGCCTCATTAGGTAACGTAACGTTCTCTGCAGCTTGTCCTAATGAGAGTGCATCACTATCTATTGATGCAGCATCATTGGCCGGCCTAGAGGTTAACTGTTCTGCTGAACAGCAGATTACTATACGAGTGACAGGTCAATGTAACGAGCAGGATACTTTTGCCACGCTTAGGATTAGATTACTGGAGGAGGCACCAGCGCCGATAGTAGTTATTAATGGAGATGTAAGCGCCAGTGGTGTTTATACTAATGGTGTTAAAGGAGATCAAGTTAACGGAATTGCACCAGAGGCAAGCACCAACTCAAACTTCGTAGGAGGTTATCCAAAACCTGTTGAGATCCCATTGGATGCGACTACCTGTATGATAGATGGGTCTACTATCCTGTCAATAGTGACATCGGGTATGGACTATAGTCTCAGAGACAACTGTACTGATAGCCTGATACTTGCGGGAACAGTGGATGTTAGAGTTCTTAATAATATCGATCTACCTGATGACAACGACATCGATCTATCGACACTTGTTTGTGGTGACATCTTCGATCTTGAGTATACCGTAACTGATGAGTGTGGCAATGTGACAGCTATTCACTTTCCTGCTATCGTAGTTAACAATGAGACTCCAGAAGTCATATTACCTGGAGGAGCACAGACATTTGACTTTACGCTGTATTCCAGCGGCAACAATGATTGTACTGCGCTTAATACAGATGAATTGGAAGAAAGACTTATTGAGGCGGGGCTAGACTCCAGTGGCATCTGTGGTGATGCAATCTTTGAGTTCTTCCTTGATAATCCAGAGACAGGAGCAATTGAGTATGGCGATGCTGCAACAGGTTTGATGAGCCGTTATGAAGATCTTGGGCTTAATGGAACGATGAGTGGTATCACTGGTGCCGATCCTCAATTTGAACTACTCACACCTGAGTGTGAAGGTAATGCGACGAATGTCATCACTCTATACGTCAGAGTAAGCGAAGAATGTGTTGGATCAGAAGATATTTTCTCGGATATAGTTGAGATTACGGTTACCATGCTTGATACGACAGCAGCTGACTTTACATTATATGGAGGCAATGTTGTCAATGATACCTTGACAGTGACTACATCTGATTACGATCCTGTGGATCCAGATGGTTGTGATTTCGATGTAGATAAGCGGATTATTAACGTGATAACTGATTGTAATAGTACAGAATCAATAGTTACTTATACTGATCTTACAGATGCCACTAATGTGCTTGAGACCGGTGAGACGAATGATTACCTGATCGGTACATTCCCAGTAGGATTCTCAGATGTGGAGGTCAGCGTGGCAGATGCATGCGGCAATGTTGCACTCGACACCATAGTGGTCGAAGTAATTGATGGTGTTAATCCAACAATCACGATCACTGAGGAAGGATCTTCAAGTACAATGCGATTAGGCGTCCAGATCGGAGCTGACTGTAGTATTGACTCATTGAGTTTATTAGACTCTATACTGACGCTTACGAATATTGTATTCGCTGACTCTTGTGGTATAGATGAAACGATCATTTCGAGTATGGCGAGCTATGCGCTAAGCGATGGAACTACAATGTGTTCTCCAGATATAAGGGTATATATCCAGACTACTGATATGAATGATAACACAACGACGGAGGAAGTCTTTATCACTCTTGAAGACAGCATAGCACCAGTATTAGAGGTGCCTGGAGCATTGACGTTCTTAACCAGTGAGTTTGGGCCAGATCTTACATTGGGAGAGTTTAGAGACTCTCTACTGCGCAGTGACCTTTTTGATGTAAGCGATAACTGTACAGATAGCACAACAATCGTTAACAACACTATGGACTTAACAGTAGTGGTTGATGGAGTTGATGTAGGCTTTGGAGCTATAGAATCTACATGTGATAGCATCTTCAAGATAGCTGTTGATGTACGAGATTATTGTGGAGATAATTTAACTACTGATACGGTACTTGTTACGCTACAGGATGATGTGCAGCCATTGTTAGATCTACACGGTGATATAGAGAGTTTTGTCAATGATACTTTACCCCTATTGTACAATAGAGTGGGTCTATGTACTGTTGATGTTGGCGTAGAAGCTGATCAGGCACCTAGGAGAATAAATGTCTTAGAGGGCGCCCTTATTACGGACGATAATGAGACAACCGTGACGGCGACTGCTACATTCGAAGATGGAGTCACCGTTGTGGATAGTTTCGAAATTTTATTTTCCAATATGAGTGCCATAAGCGCAGCGTGGCCAGTTGGTGTAACCCGTGTAGATTATAGCGTTACAGATGCTTGTGGTAATGATTCTACCTTGGTATTCTTCGTAGAAGTGGCCGATAATGAAGATCCGCAATTCATGGAGGTACCTATGAATATGACGTTCGATAACGAGGCTGGACAATGTGACTCCACAGTGACCTTTAATTGTCCGTTAGTGATGGATAATTGTGGTGTAGATTCACTGCAGGTCTGGTATGTTTTTGACGATGGAAGTGCTGGTGGAGATACAATATTCGTAGAGGTGTTTACAGGAGAGGATGCCACTGGTGGTGAAGAGGCAATATTCCCATTTGAGGTAGGCGTCACAGATGTCCGATTCAGAGCTGTAGATATTCATGGCAACGATTACGAGACGTCATTTTCAGTAACAATTGAGGACAATGAAGATCCTGTGTTTGAGTGTCCTCAGTCTATAAATCTATACTTAGATGTAGACGGTATGGCAGTCCTAGATGCAAGTGCACTCATGGCTAACGGTGCGACGGACAACTGTGGACTGGTGACTATGGGTATTTCGGAAGTGTTAGGAGGTACTCCAGGCAATATTTTCTCTTGTACCAACATTGGAGATGCAATCGTATATAGAGTTACAGCAGAAGATGAGTCTGGAAACATCGCACCTGAATGTCAAGTTCAGGTTATAGTAATGGATACGATATCTCCAACAATCACGCTGGTAGACGATTTAGTCATATTGACATGTGGAGAATCATATATAGAGGATGTCATGATACTAGACAACTGCGATGGTTCACCAAGTCTTAGTATTGATGGTTCGGTCAATACCAATGTAGCAGGCACCTATGTGCTCAACTATAATGGTACAGATGCGTCTGGCAATGCAGCCACGCAGGTAAGTAGAACCGTAATCGTTGAATCTGGCCTTCCTGTTGGACCAATAGTGATTTCTGGTGATGCCGGTATTACTCCAGGCACAGTAGTGACCTATACTTTCCCATCATTTGTTGATATAGATGATGCCACAATTAACTGGTCATATACTGGAGCAGGAGCAATATTCATTTCCGGTCAGGGAAGCAATACAGTAACTATCAACTTTACAACAGGATTCACGCCTGGTGATTTGATTGTCAACGTATCTAATGTATGTGCCCAAGTCTCAGGAACTCTAGCAATCACCGAACAGGAAGAGTGTCTTGATGAGTTGACGGTTGTAGCCATAGATAACATAATTGATGAGTACTTCGCCAACGAACGGGTAATCTCTTCAGCATTAGTAGAATCTGCCCGAGACATATTATTCCAGGCAGCAGAGAGTATAGAGCTCACGCCAGACTTTGAGGTTGAATTAGGTGCCGTATTTGAGGCGAATATCGGACCTTGTTTGACACCGACTACTCTCACACAAATGCTCGATGAGAACAACGGAGTTGAGAGATAATAAGACGATTAAATTCAGATTCTCACTACGTAGAATTTTAGAGGCTTGCCGCGAGGTGAGCCTCTTTTTTTATGTCCCGAAATCAATTAAGAGACGGGTATGCGACAAGTTGACATGTCATTACCATACCATTAACAACTAATAAGTCGATAGGAGATTAAACTTCGAGGCATAAACGTTGTCTTATCATCAGAATCGAGAACATGAAGAAGTATTTAGCTATTATTTGCCTAGCACTATGTGCCACGGTATCAATTGCGCAGCTTCCATCAGGTGGTGGAAGATCTGGTGGAGAGCGTCCACAGATGACGCTCAAGGGAACTGTCCAAGATTTAGACAGTTCACTTCCCTTAGAGTTCGCTACGTTATCATTATTCAATTCTTCTGATTCGACCTTGGTCTCTGGGGCCCTTACCGAACCCGGTGGGGGATTTGAGTTAACTGTACCCGTGGGGCGGTACTATGGACTGGTAGAGTTCATAGGCTATGAGAACAAACTGGTTGATATCACTTTCGATCGGGAGGCGATGCGTGCTAATCGAGGCGTGGTGGATTTAGGCACGATCATGCTAGCTAATGGTGCGATACAGCTCGACGGAGTAGAGATTACTGCCGAGCGCAGTGAGACCGTTATGGCACTAGATAAGCGCATATTTAATGTAGGTCAAGATCTTGCTAATAGAGGAGGCACTGCGGAAGATATCCTGGATAATGTGCCATCGGTAACTGTAGATTTAGATGGTGCCGTGAGCCTGCGGGGTAGTACGGGTGTGAGAATATTAATTAATGGACGTCCGTCTGGACTTGCAGGTGCAGACAATGCGAATGGTCTTAGATCTATTCCGTCTAACTTAATAGAGCGTGTCGAAGTCATCACTAATCCTGGAGCAAGATATGAGGCTGAAGGAGCGGCGGGCATTATTAATATCGTGTTGAAGAAAGAAGAACGATCTGGATTTAACGGATCATTTGATGTAAATACTGGTTATCCTGCTCAAGCTGGCGTCAGCGCTAATGTCAACTATCGCAAAGGCAATATCAATTGGTTTGCTAATGTGGGAGTGCGATATAGAGAGACTCAGGGTGGGGGATCATCCTTTTTAGAATCTCAGGGAAATTCGGAGACTCTGTTCCAAGAGATTATTCAGGATAGAAATCGCACAGGACTCTCCAACAGTTTTAGAGGTGGTATAGACTATTACCTGTCAGATAAAGAGAACATCACAGGCTCATTTTTATATCGAAAATCGGATGAAGACAACTTCGCTGTGCTCGACTATTTTGATTACGTGGATGCCTTTCCAGGCAATCTAACAACTGAAACAGTACGAACTGATGACGAAAAAGAAGATGAGAGTAATTTAGAATACAGCGTCACCTATCTTAAAGAGTTTAGCACGAGGGATCACAAGCTTGAGGCGACGGTTCAATATAGAGATGAAATTGAATCTGAGAGCTCTGATTTCTTCGAGTCGGCTAATACTATCATTGGAGAGAATATTCCTGATATAATCCAGCGCAGTGCTAATGACGAGAGCCAAAAGACTTGGTTGCTTCAGTTGGATTTTGTCAAGCCTATTAACGAAGAGGGGCAGTTCGAACTCGGAGCTCGGAGTACCATCCGAAGGATCAACAATGACTATAGGGTAGAGCAGCTTGATAATGGCTTATTCGCCTCCCTGGATGGCCTGACCAATGACTTTAACTACGACGAAGATATTCATGCGATATATAGCATTTTTGGCAATAGGAATGGCAGATTCAGCTATCAAGTTGGCCTCCGATATGAGTATAGCCAGGTGCTGACAGAGCTGCTAACTACTGATGAGGTCAATGATCGAGACTACTCCAACTTATTTCCAAGTGCATTCCTAAATTATGAATTATCAGAAGGAAATAGCCTTCAAGTGAGTTATAGCCGCAGGATCAGAAGGCCCAGATTTTGGGATCTCAATCCTTTCTTCACTTTTAGTGATAGTCGCAATACATTTAGTGGCAATCCTAATCTTGATCCAGAGCTGACTGATTCTTATGAGATCAACCATATCAAGATATGGGATAGCTTTACTTTCACAAGTGGATTGTTCTACAGACATACATCAGATGCGATCCAAAGAATCTTAGAATTCAATTCTGATGGCACGACTAATCGCATTCCGCAGAATTTAGCTACCCGTCAGGATTATGGGACAGAAATCACATTCGCCTACTCGGGCATCAATTGGCTCAGATTGGATGGTAATTTTAACGCTTTTAGGACTCAAGTAGATGGTGGTAATGTTAACGATTCTTTTAGCGCCGATGACATCACTTGGTTTGCTCGAAGTACAGCAAGATTTACCTTTTGGAATAAGAGCAATGTTCAGCTAAGATTTAACTACCGTGCTCCTGTGCAGACGACTCAAGGATTTAGACAGGGTATTGCCTCGTTAGACTTTGGCTTCAATAAAGATCTCACTAAAGACCTGTCACTGACACTTAGTGTGCGTGATGTGTTTAACTCCCGCAGAAGGCGATCAGAGACCTTTGGTGAGGGTTTCTTCAGAACTTCAGAGTTTCAATGGAGAGCACGGACATTCAATTTGTCGTTTAACTATCGCATCAATCAGAAAAAGAGACGTCAGCGAAATGGTGGCGGTGGCGGTGGAGACTTCGAGGGTGGTGGAGAATTTTAACTGTAATAAATCAGCCTATTCAGCTCTATACTTTCGTGTAAAATGGATTAAACCTCGGTTGAGAAGGAATTTTTCTTCGTTTTGACAAGTAGCTTACATTTTGCTGTTTAGTTTAAGATTTCCTATATAATAGATACTGATTCATGACATTATACATATAATAAAGTTATAATATCTGCGAAGCACTACATTCTATCTACTTATTTGTGCTAGCTAACTGACAGAAGCTAGAAGAATCGTGAAAACGTCGGCTATACGCTCTATATTTGAAACATAAATGGACCAAAAGCCCATTGATTACTAAGGTTACACTAAGGCTGCCAAAGGGCAGCCTTTATTTTTTAGCCCACCTCTAAGCTGACTTCCGTCGGCTTTTCTTCCAGGTTTGTCGTGTTTAATTTTATAAACTCTTAGTCGCAACTAATTTCTCACTATAAATCTTATAGCCATGTCATTAGGAGCTCAAGGAATGATCGTATCAAACCGCAATAATTTAAAATTGCGCAATACTTATCGAAAACCAAGAATATTGGGTGCTGCTCAGAAAGTTGATACTAGGTACTCTAATGACATTAATCCGAAAGTAGAACTCTCATTTGCTGGTTTGAAAAAAGTGCAAAGAATCAGACAAAACCGAACTATTGCATATTCTGTCGCCATTGGCATATCAATATTCATTGCCTATCTGATTATGATGGCCATTCTATTTTAATTGATTAAGCCATGAGATCACTCATAAGGGCGTCTATTTTATTTTGAAGTAGCCCAGTTATTGCTTCATAATCTTCGTCAGCAGAGATGTCTCGATTGACACTGCAATAAAATTTAATCTTTGGTTCAGTACCAGACGGTCTGGCAGAGACTATGCTGCCATCTTCGGTATAAAACTGCAATACATTAGAGCTGGGTAGATCTATGGACTTAATTGCGCCAGTATCTATATTTTTTATTTGGCTTGAAGCATAGTCTTTTATCATAATTACTTTGCTGCCGCCGAGAGTTGAAGGTGGATTGTCTCTAAAGCCTTGCATCATAACCTTGATTTCTTCGGCTCCAGACTTGCCAGTTTTTTTAACAGAGACCAATTTCTCCAGATATAAACCATACTTATGATGCAGCTTAATTAATGCTTCATAAAGACTACTCCCTTGATCTTTGTAGTAAGCGGCCATTTCGGCAATCATAGCGCAGGACACAACAGCATCCTTATCACGTGCATGTTCTCCTACCAGATATCCGTAACTCTCCTCGCCACCGACAATAAAGGTCTGTTTGCCCTGGAGCTTGGTCATCATTGCTCCGATCCATTTAAACCCTGTAAGGGTGTTATAGCAGGCTACACCTTTGTGTGCTGCTATTTTGTCCAATAGATAGGAGGTGAC
The DNA here is from genome assembly GCA_964489125.1 of uncultured Saprospiraceae bacterium. Lineage (GTDB taxonomy): Bacteria > Bacteroidota > Bacteroidia > Chitinophagales > Saprospiraceae > GYS-P2D. The sequence goes on along the minus strand of CAZAXY010000013.1, from coordinate 25,866 downwards.
TATCGTTTTGACGATATATTGCTCACCAGTTAGCTTGCCGGCCTTGTCCCAGGCCTCAAGCATATATGCTACCAATAGAGAAGCCGTTTGGTTGCCATTAAGTAGCACAATGTCACCAGAAGTATTGCGGACTGCTATACCGACCCTATCAGCGTCAGGATCTGTAGCCATGACTAAGTCGGCACCAATATCATTAGCTTTTTGAATAGCCATATTCAGTGCTTCGTGTTCTTCAGGATTGGGATATACCACTGTTGGAAAATTACCGTCTACAATCATTTGCTCCGCGACAACTGTCACGTTTTTAAATCCGATTGCCTCGAGGGCTGGAGGAACTGATACGCCACCTGTACCATGTATAGGAGAAAACACAATTTTGAGATCACTCTGATTAGTGATGGCTTCTTTGTTCACAGATAACTTGACCAGTTCTCTCAAGTAGCTTTCATCGATATCGGATCCGATAGTCACAATAAGAGATTCGTTACGTTCAAAATTGACTTCGGATGCATCATTAATTTTCCGTACCTCCTCGATCACCATCTTATCATGTGGTGCCACCAATTGACCTCCATCGGAGCCATAAGCCTTATAGCCATTATACTCCTTGGGATTGTGGCTTGCAGTCAACATTACACCGCCTTGGCAGCCCAATTCTCGGATGGCATAAGATAATTCTGGTGTAGGCCTGAGACCGTCAAAAAAATGAACCTTAATGCCGTTAGCAGAAAAAACATCTGCCGTTACCTGTGCATAAGTATCGCTATTGTTGCGATTATCATGAGCTATAGCGACACTGACCTCTTGATTTGGATATTGTTTATTTAGGTAATTGCTTAGACCTTGAGTCGCCATACCAAGAGTGTACTGATTAACTCTATTAGTTCCAGGACCCATTAAGCCACGTAAGCCTCCAGTCCCGAACTCGAGATCTTTGTAGAATGCATCTGTAAGATCATCGTACTGTCCATCGACGAGCATTGATCTGACCACATCTTTGGTGGCTGAGTCGTAATCTCCGTTTATCCATGCTAATGCTTTCTTCTCAATATCTAGATCAAGTGCGCTCATGTAATACCTAATTTAAAGAGTTCCCCTAATGATTGCAAAGAAAATGGATTGCTCCTAGAGTAAACGAGATTATGTGCAGTTTTTTTGACATTACATCGATGCGTTGGACCCTGATTCAATCAGCCTCAGGAGGTGTGGCAATACAGTATCAATTTGACTGTTGGGCAGAAAGTGTCCATCCCCTTCCCAACTAACTATGGTTGAATTTTTAATGCGTTCAGAGGACCAATTTACATTAGGTTGATATGGAGCAACCCAGTCATCTGAACAGTGCATATGGATAGTAGGAGCTGCAATATGTGCATAAAGAGGAGTCATACTCTCTAAGGCCGTGTTATGTGAGAGTTTTTCTACATTGGCGACTTGTATATATTTGGGCATAAGAGCCTTTATAAGGGGCCAGCTCAATGGTCTATTAAACCAAAAGACTTTTTCGTGACCGGGTGCGATTACTGGAGCTAGTAAGAGTATGCCCTTGACTCGCTCGGGGAACAATCCGGCATAGGCTGTCGCAACTGGGCCACCATAGGAGTATCCCACTAAAATTAATGAGTCTTGAGGGTCAGCTCCTATAATCTTATCAATGATCTCAGCCTGCTCTATGATAGATGACTCTGCCTGACCATAATCAGAGAATCCATATCCTGGTCGATCTATCGCTATCAACTTAGCGAATTTTTGCAGGTTCTCATCGACAAGATAATCTGAGTAATCCTTCCAACTTCCAGGGGCGCCATGCAAGAATAGTATCGTCTGGTCACTATTGACATGTCCTGTCGTAATATGTCTTATTGAGCGCCCCTGATAGCTATCGATACTGACTTGGTATTCGTAATTGTGTTCTTTGAACAATTCCTTGATCGCATCCGATCCCCCTCTGACATAGGAAGATATGCTATGCAGTGCGATGATGATAAGCATGCACAATCCTACAAGCGTTAATGTTAGCCACCTAACAATTCTCGTCAAAATTAATATGGTCATGAATTACGAATAATGCCTACGTCAACTATTGATTGTGAGCCCATCGGTCGATCACCTCAAAAGGAATGTGATCGCTGATGTTCTTGGCATAGTATACGGTGTCAATAATACCGTCTTGTCCAACTAAGAAATCTGCTGGAAGTCTATTAGCGGGTCCTTCTGGATCAATATTCATCAGGCCCATGCTTTGAGCCTCAAGAGCTTGAGTTATATTGGCCGCACCAGTCATCAGGCCTAACCATGATGTACTTAGACCCATAACCTTATACCATTCTTGATGTGGGTCTGCGATGATGTCAAATGGAGGCTCATGTTTGCTCACATATTTAGCTATGCTCTTTTGTGGAGATTGAAATACTGCTATGGCCTTAATTCCCCTCTTCACATAGTCAGACTGATACTTATTGATAAAGTGATGCATACGTAGATTGCAAAATGGACAAGCCGCATATCTATAAAAAGACAGAATGAGGGGTGCTCCTCGATAATCCGTCAGGCTGATCACTCCATTATTAAATGATTGTCCTGATAACAATGGTAATTGCTGCCCCGCTTTTATTTTACCCATACCTTCAAAACAAGTGTCTTCTCAATTGGTTTGACTCGCGCCAATCTAAATAGCCAAGTGCGATTTATTAATAGCTTGCTACTGGTTTAGCATGCGCACTAGATAATATCTAATCAAACCAAAAATCAAAAATGAGACAAGAGGTAAAAATATTAGTCCTAAACTGGTAGCATCATAGCTCGACTTACAGATAATACATCAATGTAAAAAAATGGACGTAAAAGAATATTGTAGTATATATAAGATGAGTAATTTATATCTTTGCAGAATCAATAATCGATCTGAATATTTATGTCATTGAGGTAGGATTTGATATTTGACCTCAACATACATGTAGTAATAACTATGTTATACTTAAGTCGGACCAAATCTTCTGGTATCCTTATATCTCATTAAACGTAGTAATAATCTAATTCTCGTAAAAGAGATTTTAACATGTGATTTTATTGCTATGACTGAGATTATGATGTTCCCACTAAAAAACTCTTTGGCCTGACTAAGTATATAATTATCCATCAGATAGACTCTTTAGACTCATGAAGGCGAAGAAGATGAACGAGATTATGCTCATCGATGATGATCGCGCAACCAACTACTTATCCCAGTACATCATAGGCGAGTTAGACTGTTGTGAAAACCTCAGTATTCATGATATGGCACAGGATGCATTGGATGACATACAGAACAGGTTAGATGCGCATAGCCCATTGCCAGATGTTATATTCCTCGATCTTAATATGCCTCGTATTAATGGATGGGAGTTTTTAGAAATCTATGAACAGTTTGATCTAGATGCATATGATAAGCCACCTAGCATATATGTAGTAAGTACTACCATGAATCCTAATGATCGCCTTAGAGCGGAATCGGTAGATTCGGTCACTAAGTTTTATGCCAAACCGCTGACAGCACAGATTATTCTTGAGACAATTGCTGATCAAGAAGAAAATTGATCTTGCCAACCTGGTTAGCTTATCGCTCTGTTCATAGAACGATCATTATAGAGTCTAATTCTTACAGTAAATTTGCTGAGCACATTAACTAAGAATTTTGTCATTTATGAAAGTTCATTTTCTCGACGACGACTTCGCAACCAATAGGTATCATGAGCTCACGTTGGCATCCGTTGCACAGGAATTAGCAATGGAGTTATCATTCTTTAATAATCCAGAAGACTTGCTCAAGATGTATACCCAATCGGAAGAAATTCCCAACATATTGTTTTGTGATGTTAATATGCCGAGGATGAATTGTTGGGAATTCATTGAAAGTTATATGGATCTATTTCCTAATTCAAAGACATACATTGTCTTGTTGACAGCTTCTATGGATCCTACTGTTAATCTGAAAGCTGAAAGTTATAACCTTATAAAAGATGTAACTACTAAATTGCTGGAACCACAGTATCTCCAGGGGTTGGCAAAGAATTAGAAACGAACGCATTTTCAGACTAGGTGCTGTATGAGCTTTGACAGACTACGAGTATTAGATCAAGTCATTCAAAATCGTGGATACCTACAAGGTGTAGAAAAGATCTAACTGCGCATTGAGCACTTATATGTGCTATAACTTCCTTAACCATATGTTCCGATAAGAGACGGGATTACTATGATCTTGTAGTTGGATGACATCATCATCATGAGCCTCATTGATTGGAAGGCCTATATATTCTGTTGTGCCTTTGATTTCTGTGTGATTTTGTGTGAGTATGCCATTATGAAGTACGGTTATATAGCCTGGAGAGACGCGCATCCCATCTGAATTAAATATTGGAGCTTTGAAAATGATATCATAGCTATTCCACTCTCCTGGTGGACTCATAGCATTTACCAGCGGAATGGACTGCTTATATATCGACGAGGCTTGCCCATTGGAATAGGTTTTGTTTTGGAAGTTATCGAGTACCTGCACTTCATATCTATTTTGGAAGAATATTCCGCTATTACCACGGCCTTGTCCTTCACCTACTATAACCGATGGAGATCTCCACTCGAGATGGAGTTGACAATCACCGAATTTCTCCTTAGTGAATATTGAACCTGTCCCTCCTGCAACCGTCATAGCGTCATCAGCTATGATCCATTGCACAGCGGTGCCATTACCGTGCTGCCAGTGATCCGTATGAGTGCCATCAAATAGCACGATTGCGTCAGAAGGTGCTGCCGTTCCAATGCCTGGAGTAACAATACGAGGCTCTGGCTCCCAGACTTCTGTTGCTACCGGGTCGGTTATCTGAGCACTAAGCAGATGAGAAAACAAAGCGAACTGCAGCAGGACAAGCAGAAAACTATGGGGAAGATTCATAACCGATGATTTAAGCTATCAATAATATGTATATGAGCTGTTTTATCCAAAACTGACTATGACTATATCGATTTATCGTGAATTATAAATAAATAAAGTTTAGTCCAGATCCAACTGTGCTTTGATCACAGGAATCTGACTGAGTGTGTAGTCGTATGCAAGGTTGTAGAGCGCTTCCATCTTTCGTATGTCGTGAGCAGGAAATTCATCTATTCCTTCGATCTCAATAAGCACATCACATGTCTCCTTACGTGGACGTGTATTAGCAGCTATTGAAAGCATCATGGTGCGTTCAGCAATATTGATCATACCATCGAGTTCTTTGATAGGGTGGGCGGGCATAATATTTACACCTATGATCTTATCACAGGTATATTGCAAAGGCTCTATTGGCATGTTGTTAAGTAATCCGCCATCACAATAGAGATCTCCATTGATTTCTACAGGCTTAAACACCAGAGGTATAGAACATGATGCTTGAATCGCTTTGAACAACGAACCAGAATTGAGCATTTCCCACTGACCTTTATTCAAGTTAGTAGCACAAACCCAAAATTTCCTAAGGAATCCATCAAAGTTATCTCCATCAAAGATTTCCTCGAATGTATCACTGAGTTTAGAAAGATCTATTAATCCACCGCCAAAGCGAATCCTCATAGTGCCTAAGATACTCGTCTCATCCACGATATTCCAGATCATTGATGGACTGTGACCATATGCATAAAGCGCACCTATTAAGCTGCCAGCGCTTGTACCTGCTACGGCACCCGGGGAGATGCCGGCTTCTTCAAGTGCTCTAAGGACACCTATATGAGCGGCTCCTCTGGCGCCACCACCAGCGAGACTTATACCTATAATTTTATTCATGATGCTAAGATATCTAACTCATATATTCCCAGGCAGACTGATATTTACCATGCTCTTCTATGTGATCCGCTAAGTCTAAATAGCGCTTGTCAAATCCTAATGTGGCCATATCACCTATTATAACTAACTTCTCCCTTGCTCTGGTCATGGCGACATTAAGTCGTCGATAATCAGTTAGAAAGCCTAGCTCTCCACGATCGTTGGAGCGCACGAGTGAAATATATATGACATCCCTCTCCTGGCCTTGAAAACCATCTATGGAGTTGACTTCAATATTCAATTTTTGTAATGCCTGATCTTCTTCTATTTCTCGACGGATCAACTGAACCTGCGCCTTATAAGGGCTGATGATTCCAATGGATTGTCCTTCTAATAATGACCCAAGTGACAGGATATGCTCCCGTACGATAAGGTATTCTTGACGATTGTACTTACTCAGTGTTTCTACATTGATCTCCTCATCAAAACCGCAGCCACTTGTATCGATGTATACAATTGGTTCTTCCCGATGTAGACTTATCCTCGACGAGACCGAGGCGGCAGTTTTTAATGATCCACCATAAAACAGCTCATTGCTGAAATTTAGAATCTTAGAATGCATCCGGTACTGAGTATCCAATAGATAGGTCTGCTCAATATGATCGGTCAACCTATCCAGTAAAGTTTCTTCGAATCGTTGTTCCCTGGCTTTCATAGATTTCACTGTGGGCGGCAGCTGATGGTGATCTCCTGCCATAACAACCTTGTCAGCCTTTAATATAGCGGTCCAGCTCTCTGGCTCTAAAGCTTGCGAAGCTTCATCTATGACTACTACGTCAAAATGTAAGTCCGAGATACTTCTGTTAGCACAGCCTATCAGTGTAGCGCAGACTACCTGAGCATCCGAGAGCACTTGCTCAACAAGTCGCTCTTCGAGATCACGTGCCCAATTCTTAAGCTGTCGAGCTTCTTTATAGAGCAAACCGCGATTCATACGTTCTTGATTACCAAACTTGCGTTTGTACTTGCTTGCCTCACGATGCGCTGTCTCTGCTTCGATTTTAACTTGTTTGATATGTTGCCAGTCTTTGTGCTTGCGAATCTTTTCGTCAAGGCATAGATCGGCAATATGATCACCTATTCTGGTCACATTACCGATGCGTATAACATTGATGCCCGTCTCATGAAGCTTTCTCGTCAGTAGGTCTACGGCTCCATTGCTGGGCGCAGATACTAAGACTTTTAGTCCCCGGGCGGTAGTATGTCGAACCAACTCAACTAATGTAGTCGTCTTGCCAGTACCTGGTGGCCCGTGTACAACTGATATTAATTGTGCGCCAAGGGATCCATTCACGGCATGTTGCTGTGACTCGTTGAGGTGATCATCCCTGAAGAGGAGATCCAGTTTTTCATGGTCCTGATCTATGGACTGTTCACTCACGGCGAGTTTTAGGCGTGCTATTGGTCCTTCCTTAGCTTTTATGACAGATCTCATGCTGTCTTTCATCACCTGATATGATCTATCATCGTAGATGAGTTCGATGCCCATGGTGCCACCTTTGAGGATATGTTCCTTAGCAATCACATCTGCAGATAGGATGATTCGCACTTTCTTACGTGTAGCATAAGATATAGCTCCTCTAAATTCTATGCGTTCCTCCTTTAGAATAAAGAATATAGCACTAGCTCCGACCTTAAAGTTATTACTCCTACTACTGGCTGACGGGCTGGCAGGTACGAGTTCCAGCTCTACGTATTCTCCTACAGTGTAATGCTTTCGAGAGATATCCACAGGCTGCCAGAGTATGCCAGATTCTATGCGCTCCTTAGTCGTCTTAGAAGTAGAAAGTTTTCGAAAATAGTCCTCTTCCGCTTGGCGCTCGGACTCTATACTATCCAGGAGGCGCTTATATCGATTGTCATGCTCTGCCACGGAGCCAAAACTAACTAATATAAAATTCACCAATAGGATTGGCTTAGCTCATGACACAAAGTAGGTCATCGACAGGTATGATAGCGCTCAACCGCAAATTACCCTCATTGCTAATTACAAAATAGATCCTAACTTACGGACATGGATACTCACTACGATGTTATCATAGTTGGAGCAGGTCTTTCAGGCATTAGTGCTGCCTATTATCTCAAGGATCTTTGTCCTCACAAGTCTTTCACTATGCTTGAGGCTCGTAGTAGCATAGGTGGTACGTGGGATTTGTTTAAGTATCCTGGTATCCGATCAGATTCAGATATGTATACACTTGGATTTGCTTTTCGACCATGGCGCAGCCGCAAGGCTATCGCTGATGCCGATGACATCATGAGCTACTTACATGAGACAAAGGATGAGCTAGACCTAGACGAGAAAATTAAGCTTAAGCATAAGATGGTTAGTGCAGCTTGGTCATCAGAAAGCAATGTCTGGACTGTTGGTGTAGAGGTGGATGATCAGAATGAACCCATGTTCTATACTTGCAACTTTCTATCCATGTGCTCAGGTTACTACGACTATGACGAGGCACACTTACCGAATTTTACTGGGAGAGATAAGTTTCAAGGAACCTTTATACATCCTCAGTTTTGGCCAGAAGAACTCGATTATACGGACAAGGAGATAGTCGTGATCGGAAGTGGAGCGACTGCTGTTACTCTTGTACCTGAGCTCGCAAAAAAAGCTGCAAAAGTCACTATGCTCCAGCGATCACCAACGTACATAGCTTCAGCTCCAGCCGTCGATAAAATAGCCCAATGGACGAAGAGAATCCTACCAGATAAGACTGCCTATAGTGTCTCGAGGTGGAGGAAAATATTGATGCAACGCATGTCATATGGACTAAGTCGGAAGTATCCAAAGTTCATGAAGAAGCTTATCCTTGCTGGCGTAAAGAAAGAGCTCGGCGAAGATTATGACTTGCGACATTTTTCGCCGAGTTATAATCCCTGGGATCAGCGATTCTGTTTAGTGCCAGATTCAGATTTATTTGAGTCAATAAATGAAGGGAAGTCAGTTGTGGTAACTGATCACATTGAAACATTTACGTCGAGCGGTATTCAGACTCAATCAGGCGAGCATATCAATGCAGATATCATAGTCTCTGCTACAGGCCTCAAGATCAAGTATCTTGGAGGTATCAACTTTATCGTCGATGGAAAAACTTTAGCTCCATCAGAATTAGTCGCTTATAAGAGCATGATGTTCAGTGGTTTGCCTAATCTAGCCTTAGCCTTTGGATATACTAATGCTTCTTGGACTCTTAAATGTGATCTCACCAACAAGTATTTTGCTCGACTCATCAAGCATATGGATGAAAAAGGCTATGTAAAGTGTGTACCTGTCGTCGACAACATAGAAGAGATGGAACTTGTACCTCTATTAGATTTCACAGCTGGCTATGTGCTGCGTGCAATCGATGACTTGCCCAAAGCTGGGGCAAAGGATCCATGGCGCTTGAAACAGAATTATCTCGTCGATCGAATGGTTTTGAACCGCAGTAAGATCGAAGATGGGGTGATGCAGTTTAGTTAGTTTGCCGAGATCAAAGTTGAAGTCAAGGCTACGACACATAGTCTTTATATAGTCCAGATGTTCCAATATTGACAATCTGAGACAACTCTGACGGTCTAATCTGCATTATCTTATTGTAATGAACAAGTTGATTTATATCTTATTATTCACTAGCATATATGGATGTAGTTCTGAATCCATAGCCCCTCAGCTTGATGCATCCATATTGTCAGATTATCTCGAACTTAATAATGATCGAATCTTATCAGATTTAGTGGCATGTGCGGGTGGCGCTCCAGGAGGACTGCTTGAGTCTGAAAATGAACCAACTGACGTGTTCTTTTATCCGATTGAAGGTGCCACTGATTTTAGATATTTCGAGGCAGAAAATGTGGCAGATTCACTTGATTTCACAAAATATAAGGAGAAAGAATTGACCAATGAGCCCATCTTCAATGGCTATCTGTGGAAATATAACAATACTCCTTTTCCAGGTGAACGCATGGCGGTCGTTACCTATAAAACACCTGGTAGGATACATGCCTGCACGCCTATAAGAATGAAGACTAATGTTAAACCAACAGAAAATAGACCTGAACTTGGTCAAGTAATAGAAAATGGGATAACTCCTTCATTCGTCTGGGAGGACGGGTCTATCCCAGAAAACGTCATTTATTTTCAGATCATCTCTGACGAAGATGAAAACTTCATCTCTGGCACATATACCATTGATAAGAATTTCACCTTTTACGACTTAGAGAATGTAGTATTTAATATTACTGATACCAGTTCGGTTCCTACCTTATTACCCAACCGTCCCTACACATTCACCTTTATGGGAGTAAGTGAAGACAATTGGGTTAATCTCTACTTCGAGCACGAGTTTCGGACTGACTAAGACTTCCCTTGTAGATTATCCCTTGCGTGACAAGCTCTGTTGAAATGTAATAAATCCTGAATATCAGGTCCCTTTGAAATCTCGAGAGATATCTAGTATTATTGCCGTATGAAATACTCACTCTCAATTGGTGTCGTGGCTGTTATGTATTTGGTATTGTTGATGAACCTTTCTGCTTGTGATCAGCATGCAACTACAGCAGTCTCTACAGATGAAGCTTCTGTCCTCTCTACTGAAATCGGCTATGATTCTTTGCGTGCTGCTAAAGTCGGCGCAGATCAGTATGGTATGAAAAAGTACATCATGGTATTGTTAAAGAAAGGCCCAAATCGGAATCTTAACCAACAAGAAACCTTGAACGTACAAACCATGCACATGGCTAATATCAGGAAGTTAGCAGAACAAGGTATATTGGTATTGTCAGGTCCATTTGGTGGAGATGGAGACTTACGCGGCATCTTTATCTTAAACATGGATTCTCTTGAAGAAGCGGAGCATCTCATTTCATTTGATCCTGCAATTAAGGAAGGCACGCTTGTTATGGAACTATATGAATGGTATGGATCAGCTGCTGTTATGGAGATCAACGATATCCACAATGCTATCTCTAAATTCAAGATATAAGAGGTGTATCACATTGCTCTAACTCTATTCACATTATTCAATGCTCTCGCAACGAACGAACATGCAATCTATCTTTCAGTTGTAGAGATAACAGACTTGGAGGATTCAATAGAATTCAACATTAAGGTGTTTAGAGATGATATGGTTGATGCGCTTAGGAACCAAGATGACACCTTCCAATCAACTATGGAGACCCTTGTTTATGTAGAAGTGCAGAGCTATTTCGAAAAATATATCAAGCTGTACCCTCTCCAAAATAATACGCTCAGAGTGAATCAGATCACTATTGAAGGCGAATCATTCTTTATCAATTTGGAAACAGATAGAGCTTTAGATACAGTAGAAGAGCTGAATGTATCTCATTTCTTTGAGTTGTTTTCTAATCAAAAAAACATCACCAAGATTACCACTGGAGGTCAGCAGCATTTCTATACCTATAAATATGCAAGCCAGCTTGAAGACCTGTCTCTTCTGAATTAATAATTCTATTCTGTATTGATAGTCTGATTGTAATAGATTGCCACGGGGGCGGGCTTAGTCTTCCATTTATTAGTTAACTGTGGCAGTTGCTGTATATGTAATCCCCGATTAGCGGCAAGGACAATGCATTGCTGCTCAGATCTATTCTGTAATATATCTAACATTGAATCTAAAAGCAATTCGGATAAATGCTAAATTATATTCATAATGATCACTACCAGTAGGGCTATAGACAAAACTAGAAAAGTCTTTGTAAATGTGCTCTTGCAATGGAGGATATTCATCGTGCTATCAAATATTGTCGAATTATCAGGGCACTGGCTGCTTGCAAAATAGGTCATAACTGTACCAACGAACATGATTATCAGTCCAGATAACTTGGATGAAAGAACAGTGCCCCCTAATTCAAAGAGGGATAGTTCTCCTCTGAGCTGTAATGACACAAATAGGCCCAATAGGATCAATATAGCACCCAGAATAAGTAGTGCAGATAGTAATGGCGAAGGTTTTACTGCCTTTTCGTGTGATAGTTCATCAGTCATATATACTAATTTACTCATTAGTCTATTTATGATATCATTTATGTTGTCTTATTTCAGCAATGGGTATACAGTCAATTAATAATGAGTGACCCTTGGACTATACCATTAGTCAAAAGAATAGTCATGTGGCCAATGAAGTAAAAATACGAGCTCTCATGGCTACCATATAACAAGCCATATGAGTTTTGACTTTCATGATATGCTTATCGACAGATACGACGAGCTCAAGTATTCACTTCTTAAAGCACAGACTTTCGACCAGAATCATTATGGCTTTCCTCCCATTTATTACAAAATAATGGAAACCGATAAGGTTCGTGTTGACGCATTTAAAGATGCATTTGCTAAGTACGATTTTACTGATAAAGTAGTCTGTGAGGCAGGAGTAGGGACACTTGCTCTTACGCAACATTTTTTGCCTCAGGTCAAGAAGGCATATCTGATTGAGAACAATCCAGACCTAAAAGAATTCATCCAGGCAGCAATTAGAAAGAATGGATGGGAGGATAAAGTAGAAGTCATATTTAGTGATGCGATGCGGGTTGTCTTGCCTGAGCCCGTGGACTATATAATCGGTGAGCTGATGAGTATCTATTGCGCCAATGAATATCAAGTTCAAATTTTTGCAAACTTGAGACAATACTTAAAACCAGAAGGAAAGCTTTTGCCTGAATTCATTACTAATGTTGTACAACTGGTACATGCCGAATTTGAAGAGGGGCATGAACACTATCCGATTAATTTCACAAGGCACTATCCAGAACAGTTGACCATGCAGTCAGTCGTTAATGTTATTGATCTCTACCAAGAGAGGCCAGAGCGTATAACAAGGGAAATTGAGTTGACACCATTGATATCTGGTGAGGTAAATGCCGTATTGATGTACTCATTTGTGCAGATCGCCGAAGGTTGCAACTTCACAGGAACAGATAGTCTGATGCCTCCCACTGTGTGCAGATTGGAAGATACTGCTACCATGTATAAAGGACAAGCTGTTAAACTGAGGGCTTCTTTTAGTTATGGTGCAAGTTTAGAGGAGGCATCATTTCAAGTGATAGAATCTTAATGCTATAAGGTTGGCTCATATTTATTAGGCTCTCAGAAGAACTGACTTCAGTTAGATGTTCTGCTGATACTCCTCCTATGAAGTGACGATTGTACCTGCAGTAGCTTACAACATATCGATTTTAAAACTAATGAGCATTTATTGAATTAGCTTAAGAAGTGATACACTTGTAGTTACGGATGAGCAAGGATAAAAAAGACTTAAAGAACAATTACTCCAGATATCGGATAAATGGTGATATAGAAGTTCTGCAAGGTTCATTTACGTCAAGATCTTTTAAGCCACATTTTCACGATACCTATGCCTTGATATTAGTTGAGAGCGGTGTGGCAGATTATGGCCATCGGCAACAGTCTAATATTGTTACGGACAATAAACTCCTTGTGCTCAATCCTTATGAGGTCCATACTGGTCGCTCACTCGGCGAGGGAGTGTGGAATTTTCGGTCGATGTATCTGCCTAAGGATCTTGTTAGATCTAATTATAGTGTAGACACTGAGGTGCATCCTAACTTTGTCAACAGGCTCATACAGAATCATCAGTTCTTAAGACGCTATCAAGTCTTACATAATAAGATGCTTGAGAATGATCTAACCTTAGACGATGACACAGAATTAAGTGAGTTATTAATGAAGTTGGCGGAGCTATCAGGACTTGAATACCCTGAGGAATTATCAGATGGCTATACTATTGTTGCTGATCGCATGCGTGATTATATCCACGAATATTTTGATGAAAATATTCAGCTTGATGACCTTATGGAGATCTCTGGATTTAGCAGATTCCACTTGATTAAAGTTTATCGCGAGCGATTTGGCCTAGCCCCTAATCAATATCTGAACAACCTCCGCATCGAAAAAGCCAAACAGCTACTGATAAAAGGGATGAAAGCCCAAGATGTGGGCTATTCGGTGGGTTATTTTGATCAGAGCCACTTCATCCGTCATTTCAAGAAAATCGTCGGTGTTACGCCAAGCGCATATGTTTCCTAGTTAGCCTTTTTTGTTGAATATCAATTGTTTGCGTATTTCTTGCACATTATTAGAATGAATAGTGTGATACAATTCACATTATAGGACAGGCCAATTAGTCCGTTTAGTGCGCATGGACCCGAGGACATTTGTTGACGGGAGTATGTTTTTTAATGAATTCAAAGGAGCCTTGGCAGAGAATTATGTTGAATAGGCTCTCAATGGACAGAGCGATAATAAACTTTACTATTGGACCTCAAATGGTAAGGCTGAAATGAGGAATTTAAACTTAGTTGATAAGTCCTCACTAAGCTGAAATTCTAATATTTCTCTTTCCTCATCTTAGGGGTTGAGTGTAAAATGAACTGTCCTTATGATGACAAATTTAATCCTGCCCTGTTATAAAAGGGCTTAATCAACCTTTCAGATCATGAAATCAACCTTACTTACCATTTCACTCTTTTTAATATTTGTAACTAACAACTATGCACAGACCAGTATTGGTGCTGGAATAGTTCGTAGCAACAACGTTTTTGGAATATCTGTTTCTACTTTACACTTAAGCGGTGACTTCGGAATATCTCCCAGAGCAACGTATTTCTTTGTGCCTGGTCCAGATGTCCTTAGATTAGATGGAGATCTCCAATTTGGCCTCTTTGATATTGCAGAGACTGCAACTGTGTACCCAATAGCCGGATTAGCATACTACAGAAGTATGGGAGGTGGCGAAGGCGGTTCTAACTCTGCTACTGGAATTAATCTAGGTTTGGGCTTCAGAAAAACTGACGGTACGACCTATGTCGAAGGACGTGTTACTAGACTTAACAATTGTCCTGAATGTGATCTCGGATACGAAATTGTATGGGGATATCGGATTCCATTCAAAAGATAAGATCGCACATTTCGAATAGTTGCTATTGATATCGCTCAGTAGCAACTATTAATTCTTTATAGCCTCCTTGTAACATCACTCTTGTTACTGATCGCGATTGAATTGGCATTATCATCTATAAGGGACATAGACTTATACCGGAGGAGACGACGTTTTATCATTGGATATAAGATGCCCTCTTTTTTTACCAGGCTAGACCACTCTTCACCTTTTAATTAGGTATCTACTTTAATGAGATCATTTTCTATCTAGATTATTTCTGACCTGTCCATTCTGCATAAAATTGATCGAGGTATTGCTCCATAAATTGATGTCGCTGATCAGCGATACGCTTGCCAGTTTCCGTATTCATCTTGTTTTTTAGCAGGAGTAGCTTTTCATAGAAGTGGTTAATCGTCGGAGCTGCGCTCTTCTTGTACTCCTCCTTAGTCATATCGAGTTTGGGAGGAATACCGGGATTGTATAATTCTCTATTTTTATATCCTCCATAGTTAAATGCTCGGGCGATTCCTATGGCACCGATGGCATCGAGTCTGTCAGCATCCTGAACTACCTTTAATTCTGGTGAGCTAAATTGTTCTCCGCTTTCTAAGCTGTTCTTGTAGGACATATTTCTAATGATCAATTCAACGTGTTTGATAACGTTGGAATCTACATTGTGACTCTCGAGATAGGCGACTGCAGTGTTAGGTCCGATCTCTTCGTCACCATTGTGAAATTTTGGATCTGCGATGTCATGGAGTAGGGCAGCTAGCAGTGTTACGGTATGATCTACTTCTTCTGTCTGGTTGAGTAATAGGGTGTTCTGATAGACTCGGTGGATGTGCCACCAGTCATGTCCGCCCTCTGCACCAGTAAGTTCTTGCTTGACGAATGCGATGGTATCGGTTAACAGCTTATTATTAATCATAGATTCAGACATTTATTATACTTCCCTAACTCTTGGTGTTATTTTGATAGTGTTTGTCAAAACGGTCAAGATATATTAGGACGGACAGAAATTTTTACACTCGCTACTAATTACTTGTCACTCGCTACTTATGCGTTCACAACCAACCATGCTTGATATACCAGTCCGCTGTTTCCTTTACTGCTTGCTCTAAGGTGTAAGCGGGTTTAAAATCAAAATCTTGCACTAAGTCAGAGATGTCCAGATCTATATTGCGAGATTTAATCTCAGGAAGTTTATCCCTGCTCAGGATATTGGCCTTGCCAGTGATCTTAGAGTTTAGGTCTGACAACGTGGCGATAACATCTATCAGCGCCATCGGAACCTTTATATTCCATGGTTTCTTGTTCAAGCTTTCCGCTACTATCCGATTGAATTTGCTACCTGCATACAAGTTGCCATCGGATACAAAGTATGCTTTGTTAGAGATGTCTGATAGGGTAGCCTGCATAATGATCCGCACGAGATCTTTGATATAGATTAGTGAGAGTTGTTGCTCAGAGAATCCAACTTGGACCGCAAGCCCCTTGTTGATAGATTGAAACAGATTGAGGAAATCACCCTCTCTTGGTCCAAAGATACCTGTGGGCCTGAAGATCAACAGCGGTAGCCCATCGAGTAGCTCCAGTTGTTGCTCAGCCCTCAATTTGCTCTTGCCGTAAGAGGTGATGGGCTTGGGCTCACTGTGGTTGCCAACGACGCCATCATCCTGATAGTCGGCGGTGCCATAAGAGGCCAGACTACTCATGAATGAAAATTTCTTGAGTCCTGGTGCCGTCATGGCGGCATTGGCAAGGTTGATAGAGTAATCCGAGTTTACTTTGAATAGCTCACTTTGTTTTAAGGCTTTAGTTAGTCCCGCATTGTGGATTATATAATCAAACTGATGCTCGACCATAACCTCGCTGAGATTATCTGGATCTGAGAGATCCATAGTCACGAAGTTGATACGCTCATCCTGCAACCACTGCTTGCTGCTACTGGAGCGCATGCCCGCATAGACCTCAAGACCCTGATCCAATGCCTCGCCAACCAGAAAGCTGCCGACAAATCCACTGGCACCAGTAATCAAGATCTTCGCCATGCTTAGCTCAAGTTGTATTTGTAGATGCGATAGGTTTTATATAACTCTGAGTTGAGTTTTTCGGCGGAGGCATTCATCTCGACATTGTTCTCAAGTACCCATGACACTTCACCGGCGATCACATTTTCTTTACGCGCTTGGAGGATATTCTTTGCGAAGAAGATGGCTTCTATGCCTTTACGACGATATTCATTCTTGACACCCAATGCTAAAATTCGCACAAAACGAGTTTTGTTCTTATTCCGTAGGAGCTTAATGATATTGAATGGAAACAATCGTCCTTTCTTAAAGCTCTTGGTTACTTCGTTGACGTCGTGAATCGTCAACCCAAAGCCGATGGGTTTGCCATTATGCTCGGCCATGAATATCCAATTAGTATTAGCGAGCATTTTAAGCTCATTAGCCAGATGGTCAAGTTCGGCATCTGTCCATGGCACAAACCCCCAGTTATTAGCCCAGGCATCATTGTAGATATCGCGAATTGCTGCAACCTCAGATTTAAATTTTTTGAGATTGATGTTTCTAAAGGTGATGCCTTGTCGATTTAGTCGTTCCTCCAGAGATTGAGCCAGCCGTATAGATCTCTCAGAAGCCTTAGCCGTATATAAGATATAGGCATATAGATCGATATCTTTTTCGAATCCATATTGCTCTACAAGATCTTTGTAGTATGGTTTATTATAAGTCATCATGATCTTAGCAGGTTCATGATAGCCATCAACTAAGATTCCAGCAGTATCATTGGTCGAGAAGTTTGTTGGTCCCAGTATAGCATTACATCCCTTGGCACGACACCATTCTACAGCAGTGTCTAATAGAGCCTTGGCGGCCTGATAATCATTGATCACATCAAAAAAACCAAAGAAGCCTACCATGCAATTATGGTACTCATTGTAGTTATAGTTGAGTATGGCTGATATCCTACCGATGGTCTTTCCGTCTTTTTCTGCCAGGAAAGATTTTACTTCGGCATGTTTAAAGAATGGATTCTTTTTCCTGTTAAACATGTCCTTCTGAGCCATGTATAGCTCCGGCACATAGTGGAGGTCATCAGCATAGAGCTCATGAGGAAAGTTGATGTATTTTTTTAAGAGTTTACCTTCAGCAGCGACGATTTTAATGCTCATGCACTTGGCTTTCTTGAGCTTCGAACACTCCTAATTTTTTAGCGCACCTCGTAATTTTTTCAACAGATTCTTCAATCTGATCAAAGGTGTGTGTCGCCATTAAGGAGTATCTCAAGAGTGCCGATGTGCTGGCCACAGCAGGCGAAACCACTGGATTAACGAAGACCCCTTCTTCTAAGAGCATCTTAGTGATCTTAAATGTATTGTAATCGTCTCTGATAAATATTGGAATTATAGGCGTCTCAGTATGCCCAGTATCAAATCCCGATTCTTTTAATAGTTTCATAGCATAATGGGTATTATCCCACAATCTTTTAATGTGCTCTGGCTCTTTCTCCATAATATCTACTGCTGCCAATGCACTTGCTGCATTAGCAGGTGCTATACTAGCGCTAAACATGAGCGACCTGGCATTGTGCTTTAAGAAATTAATCGTCGCTGCGTCCGATGCAATAAATCCTCCGATACTAGCGAGAGACTTACTGAAAGTTCCCATGATTAAATCTACCTGATCTGTCAGACCAAAATGATCCGCCGTTCCTCTACCATTACTTCCGACTACACCCAACCCATGAGCATCATCCACCATGATATTGGCCTTATATTTTTCTGCTAGCTTTACAATCTCGGGAAGATTGGCAAGATCTCCCTCCATGCTAAAGACACCATCTATGGCAATCAACTTAACCTTGTCGATGTCGCATCGCTGCAGCACCTTCTCCAGTGATGCCATATCATTGTGCTTATACTTCAGCACCTTAGAGAAGGACAATCTCGAACCATCTATGATACATGCATGATCTAACTCATCAATGATTATATAATCATGACGTCCTGTTAGGGATGAGATAACACCCAGATTCACTTGAAATCCAGTACTGAATACTAACGCACCCTCCTTACCCACAAAGTTTGCTAAGCGTTCCTCTAACTCAAGATGAAGATCCAATGAGCCATTGAGAAACCTTGACCCTGCGCACCCTGAGCCATACTTGTCAATGGCAGCTTTAGATGCTTCCTTTAACTTAGGATGTGTTGTGAGGCCTAAATAACTATTAGAGCCAAACATCAAAACGTCTTTACCATTAATTTTTACTACAGTATCCTGCTCAGATTGGATTGTTCTGAAGTATGGATATACACCCATAGACTGTATCTTCTGAGGTACGTCATAGGCTTGCATTCTTTCTTTAAGCATAGTAGTGTGATTTAGTAGTATTGTCCTCTTCCAAAAAAGCTGCAAATATAGCGCATTACAATTGCACAGTTCATGTATGGCTGCCGCAGCGTATTAAATGTTAAAATAAGGCTTCAATTTTTTTCATCAAAATTTGATCCAACTATTACGTCCCATATCGGACTACTGACACCAAAACCTTTGTTTGGGTCATTATAATGGTGCTTTAGATGGTGTGTTTTAAGCACATTCCAGAGTTTTCCTTTGACTTCTACGTGATGAATCGCATAGTGAAACATGTCATAGATTAAATATCCCGTTAAGAATGCCCCAAAGAAAATGTATAGCTGGGGAGCAGGAATAAAAGTCCTAAACAACAAGAAAAATAATGTCGCCAGGGGTATACTGACAGATGGCGGCATAACCAAGCGGAGGCGATCTCTCGGATAGTCATGATGTATACCGTGAAAAATAAAATGGATCTTCTTGCCAAACTCACTACTGGGATGATAATGGAATACGAACCTATGAAGCACATACTCAACAATCGTCCATGTCACTAAGCCCATGAGCATCCACATAGCGGATTGACCAATCGATAGTAAACCATCCTTAATTCCAATATAAAATAAAAATGTATTAGCTGGAATATAAATGAATAATGGTACCGTGAAATGCACTTTGGACAAAGCTTCCATAATTGAGCTCTGAAACAGCCTGGTTGACTCTTCAGAGTTAGATACGTAATTCTTCTGGCTCATTCTGCTAGTGTGATTTTATCATACAACGGAAATCCAGAGCTAAAGTCTTCACCATATAATTCAATGAATTTGACATCAGGAAACACTCCAAATTCCACGGCGTATACATAGATATTATTCAACCACATATGCTTGCCATTCAGCTTTACACTTACTCTGAACCGATTTGATGCTGGATTTCTCGCAATAAAGAAGGTTAAATCCTTGTAAGACACAAATTGGAACGAGTAGAGATCTTTGGATATCTGCCTGGATTGATATCCATAGGCCAACTTGGATTGCATATGATTCAAGCCTACGAGTTTTCCTCCTTCGGTATACTTAATCCAGTACGCATGCATAGGAAGGTCACCATTAATTAGACCATCCAGATTGCGATTAAGCTTATAGACTATAGTATCATGATCGTGATTACGCTGGATGTAGAAAAGCAGATCTTGGTCCTCGGGAGGTCGAGGATAATGTTCTGGCAGACCCTTGGATCCTGGGTCTCCATGATTCTTTTTTCTCAGCTCAAATTTCAAACCTACAGTATTTACAATAGCTCGATTCTAACCTCTAAGATAATTCAAAGAAATTTTAAAATTCAACTTTAAACCTTGCTCTGATACCAAGACCCTCCACATTAAATAGGTTTGGGACATTAGGATGATCTAAATATGTTAACCTTCTTACTAAATCTACTCTCAGCACTTTAAAAATATTAGAGACTCCGATACTCGCTTCTATATACGGCACCCCATCCTCAAATGTATAGGTGAGCGGAATACCTTGGTCGTTCTCTGTGAAATTAGGGATACCTCTATTCAAAGCAGGATTGTTCTCATCGTTCAGTGTGCCATATACGGCCTTAAATGATGCAATCTCTCGGAGACCAAGCTTCTTGAGCAATGGCACCCGGTTCAGGAAGAATCCCTTAAAGAAGTGTTCCGCTCTGAAGAATACGTAATCATCAGATACGAACTCTAAGAAGTTCATCAAGTTAAATGATTGCCGCTGATAAGAGAACGATTGGTTTGCTCTGGGCACGAATAGTAATATATATGGTATATCACCAAAGATCTTTCCTGCCTCTATACCGATATTAGTATGACCCAAAATGGATAGGTTAAATCTCTTGAAGAATCCTACATCAAATCGGTGATAAGTAAAATCACTTCCTAAGAAGTTCTCAAATGAGTTCTCATACCTGAATGTCCAGATCGGAAACTGATTAATAATGGGAGTCCTAAACTGGCGACCTTGTAAGAATTGCTTATTCGGCGCGAACTCTAAACCTATTCCAAATGAGGTAGTCTGTAGATCATCTAGAAACTCGTTTTCACCATTTTCATTGATGAAAGGTAGGATCAACTCACCATAAGGATCAGTAGTTTTATCAGAAAAATAAACATCTATTGCTAAGCTGGCCGCCTCTCGAGTATATTCAAATCTTCTTTCTTTCTCAAGAATCATCCGAGTGGTGTTACCACGTCGAGCTGATAGTAGTACATTATCCTGTTGGAGAAATTGAATGGCTTGACCTGGGAATGTAGCTTCTTCTTGATAGATAGCCCTTATAAAGTGACGTGGGTTAGAGCGCCAATCAGAGTTGAAGGTATAGGTAAGTGCGGCCTTTCCTTTAAATCTTTCATCCCTGAATCCGTATGCCAGATATCCATCTGCGAACCACTTTTTACTAAAACCAAAGTTTGTTTCAGCGCCAATACGTACCCTTGAGCCTTCTACTTGATTGAAACTATAGAAAGTAGCCAATGGTCCAATCTCGAACCGCGGAAACGGAATGAATCCAGTGGTAGCTATCTTGACTCCAGTTACAAGCCGCTTATAGGCCGGAAGATTGGTTAGCGTATCAATCATCTGATATAGACCTTCCTGATTCTCAGTCAGTGCGAGCATCCGATTTCCCTGCCAATATTCTTCCGACTGATTATAGGCTCCTTCGACAGTGACGACTCTCTCCAAGCCGTCGAACACCGAGGGATCCTCGGTGGGTTCAAAGCTGAAATTTTCAAAGCCTAACGTCCTCGTGCCATAGAATCCTATGCCATTCTTAGATACACTATAGTCTATAGTTAGATCATCCCGAGTTTTGATATAGGCATCCTCATACGGAATGAAGTCTTGGATGACCTGAATATCATTAACGAAATTCAGATTAATATTTCCTATGATGCCGAAATCCGCCCTCGTTACATAATGCTGGCTACTATCATTGGATACATACAGGTCACCTGTAAATCCAAAATTCGACTTGTTACGAGGAATGAATCCGAGGCGGATGCTATTAATGCCATTGACATCAGTCGTATCCAGTATATAAAACCGATAGAAGTTCAATGCCAATGGTGATATAGGACTGATAAAGTTGTTGTCCAACAACGGAATGGTGTTATCGTAGATATCAATGTCCTGATATAAAAAGTCCAAGAGATCTGTAATGCTTTCATCGTCGACAGACTCATCAAATTTTGTGTTTTTGATGGCTGTTCGAATTTCTTTTTTATCCTCAGGATTGCTTCGATAGTATACCTGCGAGTTCACCTCCCTTAGATACATAGGTAGGTATACCTTACCATTGACTTCGGAAGTATCTAGATAATTCCAAAGAAGATCAAATTTGTTGAATAGCTTTCGATCTTGAAATTCTTGCGTGACATTATTAAGGTCCAATTCAATACGTTCATACTTATCGTAGGAATAGTAATCTTGCCCTTCGAGTCTGTTTTCTCCTTTGTTGTCGATTACCTTGCGCATTAATTCGACTGCTGGGTTATTCTTTTTTCGATAGCGCCCACGCTTGGCGACTATGGTAACTTCCTCGAGTTCGAGGCGATCACTCTCCAGATAGAACTCAAGCTTACGATTCTTACCTTCTACCTCTATGCGCTGGCATTGCGTTTTGAAGCTTAGAAACGACGCACACAGATTGTCAGTTACAAATCTTGAATCTATCTCAAAGTATCCATCCAAATCAGTAGTCGTACCAACACTAGTATTTTCAAATGAAATATTAACAAACGGCAAAGGTTCCTTGGTCTCGGCATCAAACACTTTACCTGAAACCCTGGTGACTCCTTGACCTGTTAAAATATCTGCTGTTAAAAGCAGCAGAAAAAGAAACCCTAATCTGAATCTCATAGTCCGAATGAAGATGGTTGTTGATGCTGCAAAAAAATCGATCATATGAATACTAAATTGATTTGATCAGACACTAAACTGGAGACGTGCGGATATGTTTTTGATTTTCTACTGATATATAATTAAAAATGAGTGCTCAGATCGCAAGTCATCCATTTTAACGCTGTTATGATTACGCAGAGCCGTATTGAGATGCTGCCTTCTAAGGTAGATGTTGCCATCTTATACAAATGTTTAAATTGGCTGTCAAATCATAAAATGGTTTATATCTTGGTGCCCTAAACCAGTTTTATGAAAAACACTAAAATCGGTGGTATAGGATATTATGTTCCTGATAATGTCGTCACGAATGATGATCTCACTAAGTACATGGATACCTCGGACGATTGGATAAAGGAACGTACTGGTATTAGAGAAAGGCGATATGCTACTAAGCATGAAGAGACGACAACCACTCTTGCAGCGAAGGCAGCTAAAAAAGCCATCGCTGATGCCGGGATTAACAAGGAAGAAATTGACTTTATAATCTTTGCTACACTAAGTCCTGACTACTTCTTCCCTGGTTGTGGGGTACTCTTACAAAGAGAATTAGGGATCACCAATACAGAGATTGGTGCTCTTGATATACGCAATCAGTGTTCAGGTTTTATATATGGTCTGTCTATAGGGGATCAATTTATTAAAACTGGCATGTACAAGAACATACTATTAGTAGGTTCTGAGATGCACTCAATGGGATTGGATTTTGAGACCCGAGGTCGCAATGTCACCGTGATCTTTGGAGATGGCGCTGGAGCTGTCATATTACAACCCACAGATGAGGAAGGAAGAGGAGTTCTAACAACTAATCTCCATTCTAACGGGACGTGCGCAGAGGAATTGGCCATGATAACCCCAGGTTCCCATGGCGGGTATCACCTGGGTAAAGAGCAGTTCGGGTTTCCTGAGGAAGATAAACCAGGCGGGATATATCTTACACAGAAGATGCTCGATGATCATTTGATTTACCCCAATATGAATGGGCCACTGGTATTTAAATGGGCGGTCCAAAAATTTCCGGCAGCCATACAAGAGGCTCTTGACGATACTGGATATAAACCAGAAGATGTCGATATGCTAATCCCTCATCAAGCTAATCTAAGGATCAGTCAGTTTGTACAGCGATTGATGCAACTAGATGATTCCAAGGTGTATAACAATATTCAGAAATATGGCAATACTACTGCGGCATCTATTCCTATTGCATTATGTGAAGCACGAGATCTGGGAAAAATAAAAGATGGAGATTTGGTTTGCCTCGCTGCTTTTGGGAGCGGGTTTACATGGGGTAGCGCTTTAATTCGCTGGTAGATTATATGTCATCATCATTCAGCAGTTCGCCACAGTACTTGCAGTGAATGGCATCTTCGTCATGTCCTTCTTTGGAGCATGACGGGCAGTGCTCAGTTGATAGATCGCTTTCTTGAATCAGATTATCTTTTTTGGTTAGTTCTGAAGTGACAATACCTGTGGGAACGGCGATGATAGCATATCCCACAATCATGAGTATAGCAGAAAGAAATTGACCCAATGTTGTTACAGGAGTAATATCTCCAAACCCAACCGTCGTAATAGTAACAATCGACCAATAAATACTTCTGGGAATACTGTCAAATTTATCATTACTGCCGCCTTCAACTAAATACATCAGCGATCCAAAAATACAGACGACCATCATGACAGCAAATAAGAAAACCAGAATTTTAGTGGTTGAATTTTTGAGGGCTCTGACAATGATAAATCCCTGATTCATCGCACGAGCCATCTTAAATATTCTAAAAATCCTGAACAACCTGAGGGCTCTCACGACTAACAGAGCTTGTGATCCACTGACGAATATGCTGAGATAAGTAGGTACGATGGAGACAAGGTCTACGATGCCATAGAAGCTCGTAATATACTTCCATGGTTTCTTAACAGAATATATCCTAAGGGCATACTCTATAGTGAATATGATTGTAAAAAACCATTCTAAGACTATGAATAAAGTTTGGTAACGACCTCCAATGGACGGCACTGTCTCAAGAGCTACGATGATGACACTTACTGCGATGAGTATGAGTAAAATGATGTCAAATCGCTTTCCTTCAGGTGTGTTAGTCTCAAAGATGACATCATGCATCTTCTTCTTACTAATTTCTTTCCCTCTGAATTTGATCATTTAATTATCAATCTAATACGTATAACAAAAATACGTAATACTTGGATAAGTGGTTATTACTCAAAATATAATGTCGTTATCTATCATGTGAATAGATGGTGAGCTGCTCCTACATATACCTTGTTTAAACGTTGAAATGTTGAGTTGGTAACTGATTAATGTATAAGCAATAGCTGTGTAGAAGTGTTAATCCTCCAATTTTTCTTCTTGAATTGTTTCAATATCTGATTATCAGATTTGACTTATATATATGGAGAGCGACAGAGTGATGTGATAATCATACGAAATCGTCGTCCTTCCAAGTTTTAGGTTCTTTGGGCTTAGAAGGATCAATGTCGTCGAGGTCATCTCCATGAAAATCCATGTTCTTGCGACGCAGACGCTCATATTCTTTCTCGATCTCCTGATCTTCCCACTCATCCGAGAAAACCTGTAATCCATGAAAAGCTACTCCTATGCCCCAAGCGAGGATAGGAAAGATCGCCCAGAAGTAATCAGTAGTTGCCAAATTGAGGAGTACAAAAAACACACTCATAATCACCCACGTCATAACATGACGGTAAAACTTCTTGCGTTGTTTTACTTTGGTGAGTGCCTGTTTGTAGAGTTGTTCATTACTCATCTGAGTTAAAGGTATTCTATTCTACCACCTTAGACCTAACATATATATATAGGTTGC
>CAZAXY010000012.1:44788-48986 GCA_964489125.1 uncultured Saprospiraceae bacterium | reverse complement strand
TCAATAGTGTTTTCTGTGTTCTGTGCTAATGATTCGTCAGCGCCCGGCGGATGATTGGAATTATTGCATGCGGTTAATCCTAAAAAGGCTACTACTGTAATGTGCTTGATCATAATTCGCGTTTTAATACGTAGCTCATTTCGGCATATTCAAGATACATCTTTCTAAGTTGACCATCGCTGTAAGAAGTGGAAAGCACTACTGTTTATAAGCACAAAAAAAAGAGTATCACATGATACTCTTTATTCCGTTCTCAATTCTTAAATCAATCCTAATCAATATTAGGTTGCGGCGTAATCCTTAAGTAAGGCTTTACTTCTGTATGGCCTTTAGGGAACATCTCTGGGATATCGGCATTCTGTACTGATGGTACGATAACACAATCGTCACCGTGGTTCCAGTTAGCAGGCGTAGCCACTTTGTGATATGCCGTCAATTGCAAGGAGTCTATCACTCTGAGCAGTTCATTAAAATTTCTTCCAGTAGCTGCAGGGTATGTCAGCGTCAATTTGATCTTCTTATCTGGCCCAATGACAAATACAGACCTTACGGTCAGCTTGCTATCTGCATTAGGGTGAATCATGTCATAGAGTGTAGCAACTGTTCTGTCCTCATCGGCAATCAATGGAAAATTGACAGTGGTTCCTTGTGTCTCATTAATATCATTGACCCAATCATTGTGAGAGGCTAATCCATCTACACTCAGCGCTGCCACCTTTACATTTCTTTTTTCAAATTCTGGCTTGTACTTAGCAACTGTGCCTAGCTCTGTTGTGCAGACCGGCGTGAAGTCCGCAGGATGCGAAAATAATATACCCCAACTATCTCCTAACCAGTTATGAAAATCAATGTCTCCTGCTGTAGTACTCGCAGAAAAGTTTGGAGCTTCATCTCCTAATCTTAGTGCACTCATATGTTTTTTCAATTTTAATTCGATAATATTAATTAAGGTTCAACAGCCAAATGTGTCAACTTGATTTGGTTTTTAGATTAATGCGGTATTAATTGTAAGGAAAAGTACAGTTCTGATCACTTCGTTGACGATGAGATCAATCCAATAGGTTTAGGGAAGTCAACATTTGGCTACCCTTAAGAACCGTGGCAAATGAGATTGTAGAAGCTTCAGTTAAAGATCAGAGTCATTAATCGATCATAACAATGGAAGAAAAACATCACACTCACAATACTGTCTAATCTGAATCCCTATCCTTCCATAGATATAGACATGCAATAGACTCATAAGGATGCCAAATTGCTGCTTGCTCCAAGAAAAACTCCTTTACGTCAGAATCTTCACTCAATTCATACGATGCCTTCACCTGTTGTCTGATGGTCAAGTCTTCATATGGCTTGACATCTGTTCTGCCCAGAGCGAATATCAAGAACATCTTGACTGTCCAAGTGCCAATACCTTTTATATCCGAAAGAGCTTCTATAATCGACTCGTTTGAGAGCGTATCCAACAGATCTAATGGATTCTCTTCTGCAAAGGCCGATAGGTTCTTTAGATAAGTTCCTTTGCGATTACTGATGCCGAGGGATCTTAGGCCTTCAGAACTACAGTTCAGAATTTTCTGAGGAGTTGGATCATTGTCAAAATAGTCCAACATTCTCGAATTGATCGTAGCGGCAGCTTTCACTGAAAGCTGTTGCCCTATGATAGACTTAACCAGATGCCTGAAATAATTGGACTTGTCAATCGAGCTCAACTCTATAGGTCCATACTTAGCAAGTAGAGCTTTAAGTATGGGATCTTGCGAGAGTACTTCTTGGTAGTTCAATATCACATAAGTATAATGGGTTAAAAATGTATCAGGAGTATGAGATTAAGACAATTCTAATGCCTTGATATCCACGGTCACCTTATCAATGATTTGCTTTAGTCGTTCAGGCACAGCCTCCTGAAATCTACCGCCAAGGTGCTTAGCCAAAAAAGCCTCGCATACAGCCAAGAATGCCATGCTGTTATCTGGGTTGACAAATCCATGTCCTTCGTCTGGAAAATTGACATACTCGACAGGGAATCCAAGATCTCTCATAGCAACGACTATCTGATCAGATTCAGCGGTTTTAACACGGGGGTCATTGTCACCTTGAGCAACTAACAAAGGAGCTTTAATCTTGTCTGCATGGAAGAATGGTGACTTTCGCTTGAGTTGTTCTCGCCCTTCTGACGTCTCAGGATGTCCTAGGCGGATATAGAACATCTCTCGAACCGACTCCCAATAAGGAGGTATAGATTGTAATAGGGTGAATAAATTGGAAGGACCGACTATAGACACGCCACAGGCGTACGTATCTGGCGTGAAGGTCAGACCTGCCAGTGTAGCATACCCTCCATATGATCCTCCCATGATTCCGATATTATTGGCATCAGATATGCCTTGGTTGATGAGATAATGCGTGCCCGCGGTGATATCATCTTGCATGGCTTCGCCCCATGCTCCATTGCCAGCATTGAGAAATTTCTTGCCAAACCCCGTCGATCCTCTAAAATTAGGCTGCAGTACAGCATATCCCCGATTGGACAGAAACTGGGCGTATGAATTGTAGCCCCAATGATCTCTCGCCCACGGACCACCATGAACGAACATGATGGCAGGTATCCTCCCCCCATCATAATCTTTAGGTAGTGTGAGATATGCAGGGATTTCCAGGCCATCGATGGAGGGGTATCTCACCGGCTGCATATGGGAGAGGTGTTCTATCGGCAGTTCAGGACGTGGCCGATAAAGGAACTGTATGTTGCGACTGCTCCTTTCGAATAAATATGCCGCCCCGGGATCGGTATCTGACGATGCGTATACGATATAGGTCTGCTCATCTGCAGTGCCACTGCCGAAGGATACTTCGGCCCCAGCAAAATTGTCTTTTAGAAATTGGTAATCGGCTTCGTAGTCCTTATCGAGCCAATATAGCCTCTTCTTATCTCCCGTATAGCTGCTGCCGATCATCTCCTCACGGAGGTCACTATAGATCATACCACCGTAGTCCACTTCTTCTTCAGGGTCTGAGGCAATCTTCTCTTGAGTCAGTGTCTTCAGATCTAATAGATACAGAGTAGTCAAATCTACGTCATCGCCCACATTGCTCATGAGATAGAGGCGACCATCCTGATGAAATCGATATGGGCTAAGGGTCTCTTCGTGCGTGCAACTCTTGATAGAATCCCAACTGTCTCCTACTAACTTGAGAAGCTCTGTACCACCGTCTGCCGTTGATCTTGATGCTAGTCTCAACTCATCCTTCAGGTCGAAATAGAGCGAGCTATAATTAATTGTATTCTCCAGAATCAGCTTACGTTCACCAGAATCTATATCGACGGTGTATAAATCATGCCAGGCCTTGTCTCGATCGTTTATGCCAACATAGATTTTATTGTGATCCGATTTAGGCATGCGATAGATAAATGCGCGCACATCATCCATAGGTGTGAGGTCGCGAGCCTCAGGAATGATCTTCTTAGCTGAGGCTTCTGCTGGATTAACAGCATAGACATGATAGTTTTCATCACCAGCTTTGTCCTGCACATAGAGAACATACTGAGCATCACGACTCCAGAAGTATCCTCCAATTGGACGCGTCTTGTCTTCGGTGATTGGAATGGCTGACCCAAAGTCATCATCACGTTTCTTAATCCAGATATTGCGCACTCCATTGAGCGGCTTGATAAAGCTAATATACTTCCCATCAGGACTGATCTGCCCTCCAGAAATCTCTGGGTTTCCAAAAAATATCTCTCTATCTATTATAGGTGCCATAGCTGCTTATACATTAGTAAGCGCCAAAGATGGATAAAAGAATTAAAAAAAGGTGCGGAAGGATTCTGCACCTTTTTTCTAAACAAATTTACCTGTCCACACTACCTAAAAAAGGACGTGTTTTAAGTTGACTCACAGTGTAAGGAAGTCAATCGAACTAAATATAGCCATTTTTACCCATGCGGTATATCCCTATTAATGAGGATTTATCATTTATTCAGAAATATCTGGTATGTTCAATGCTCATTTTAGCCTGAAATGAATCCGAAAATTGCCGTTAGTCTGTACTTTTTTGCGAATGGATTGCAGTATGCCAGCTGGGCAGGTCGCATACCGGATCTACAGGATATGTACCACATGGACAATAGACTCATGGGATTTGTTCTTCTGACTCACTCTATAGGCGCATTCATCACCATGCCCATTACGGGATGGCT
>CAZAXY010000012.1:33142-44688 GCA_964489125.1 uncultured Saprospiraceae bacterium | reverse complement strand
TTCTTCTGACTCACTCTATAGGCGCATTCATCACCATGCCCATTACGGGATGGCTCACACAGCTATATAGTAGTCGAACCGTGGCACTGGTGTCTGGTATATTCTTCAGTTTGTTCTTTGCGGGAGCTACCCTATCAAGTAGCTATTGGATACTGCTAGCCTCTTTTGCATTAATGGGCGTCAGTACTGGAATTATGGATATTGCCATGAACGCCCAAGCCGTAGAGGTCGAGCGATTCTATCAGCGTCCTATCATGACCTTCTTTCACGCAATGTTCAGTATCGGCATGGTAACTGGTGGAGTATTCGATTCCGTGTTTATCAGCCAAGCGGTAGTCGTACCGACTCACTTTGGACTGATATCAGCAGTTGCTATCCTCATGGTTCTTGTTGGCAGGAGCGGCATGATCAGAGATCATATGCCAGAACAAAAAGAAAAGCATTCTCCCTTCAGGTGGCCCAAGGGTATCGTCTTAGTACTGGGCATAATAACACTGTGTTGCATGATGGGAGAAGGCGCAATGTCCGACTGGAGTACAAATTATATGAGGAACATCATTGCCACTCCCAGCGCCTATACAACTTTAGGCTTAACAGCATTCGCTGGGGCGATGACCATCGGCAGACTATTTGGTGATCGAGCAAGACTTAGATATGGCGATTACACCATACTTACTGTAGGGGCTATCTGTTCTATCATCGGTATGATCGGCGTGCTATCTGCACTCCACTACATCATCGTCATCCTAAGCTTTGGATTGATCGGCATAGGGCTAGCTAACATCGTGCCGATATCGTTCAGTCTTTCGGGTAATCTAAAAGGGATTTCGCCTGGTGTTGGAATTGCCATGGTGTCGGCCATCGGGTATTCTGGTTTTATGATCGGTCCGCCGCTCATAGGTTTTGTAGCGGACGCTTATAATCTTAGAATCGCACTATTTATCTTGCTCGTGCTGTTTATAACGATGTATTTATTAATCTTAAGGTCTAAAAACAACACTAACATTAACTCGCTATGAATAATAAAACTGCTAAAATCGCCTATTGGATTGTCACCGTTATGATGTGTGCCCTCTTTGCTTATTCGGCATCAATGTATTTTACCAATACGGAAGCGATCAAAGGTTTTTTCGAGTCATTTAACTACCCTACTTACATCGTCATACCTCTGGCTATAGCCAAAGTCTTAGGAATCTTTGCCATCATCTCTAATGCTAGTCGAGTCCTTTCAGAATGGGCTTATGCAGGGTTTTTCTTTGATGTGATCCTAGCCACTGCTGCACACCACCATGCTGGACATGGTCTATTAGGGTACTCTTTCTGGGGCATACTTCTTGTCTTAGCATCGAGACTCTTGTGGAAGTATAGAACCGCCGCTTAATCCTCTCGGGTCTTGCCGATCAGTTCCAGATAGCCATCGACGACATCGTTAGGTACTGCTATAGATAGGTGATAGTGCGATATCCGCCAGTCTCCATCAATGAGTTGCACTACGCCAGAAGCTCGACAAGTACCCATCCAGGTGTCTAGTAGTTCATCGAACCATGCGAGTCGATTGTCAGCAGCCATGGTAATATTGCGTTCTATGGTCTTAAAGTCCCAAGCCGAGTCACGCTCAAAATACTTCCCTAAGAGTACTAACATCTCTTCCCTAGTCCAGCGCTCGGAAGCATCGGTCCCAATGTAGATGCCGCCTTCGAGCATGGAGCCAAAAAAGACCGCCTCATCAGCTTCGGCAGCAGCTTTATGCCAGCCGTTGAGTAGACTTTCTATATCTGCCTCTGAGGCATCACCACAATTGTCCTTGCGTCTGGTATCTGTGATATTCGAGATTTGCCATCCGGCTTCAGTATTCATAAACTCAAAAACATTCACACCACAATGGCTAAACTCCTCATCCACATAAAAGCTATAGTCGGTCCATGCCAACCCCATGGCACCATCAACCTTCACTTCTATGGATGACAGTCTCTCATCCCATTGGCTATCATGGGGCGTCCCAATTGCCGTGATAAATCTCGCAGCCGGCGATGACTTCTTCACCACCTTCCCGCTTGTGGTCTCCGTAAAGATTGAGGACAGTGTGGCGCCATCAACAAACAGGTCAGTAATCGTTGTGCTATCATTTGCTCTCATCGCATCAAAGAGCATATCAATCTTAGATTCAATAGCATCAGCATCTGACTGACCCAGTCTATCCTGCGCTCTGAGGGTCGGTAGAGATACGCTCCCTATCAGAATCATCAATACTATACACTTCAATGTAGAATTCATACCGTTCAGCGAAATTGGGTAGCTTCTGCCCTGTCCTGAGGCACATCTTTGAGTCATCATAAAAAATAATTAATCATCTATTAAAAATTTAAATATCGTTATTATGAAAAAGGTTAAAGTCTTATCACGTCATTTATTAGGATTAGGATTATTCTTGAGCTCCGCCATCGTTATTAATGCCCAGGCGGATCTGGCGCTCGTAAACCTTCCTAAGACGGATACCTATGTTACAACAGTTAGTAAAGTTGCTTATAAAACCGACCATTCGCAAACAGCAATACGCCAATTGTCAGCGCATATTGCTAAGCATGTAGAGTATCCAGATTATTTGAAATCAATACAGGTGGAAGGAACTGTTGTCATCGAAGTACAACTGGATGTCGATGGAACCATCGTCAAAAATCGCATCGTACAAAAAGCCAACGGCGCTTTTGATCAAGCCGTCATAGAATCACTATCCAGTTTTAATGCTGTAAAAACAAAGGATGTTGTTTATCAAGGAGTGAGTACAGTTCATATTCCGATTCATTTTAAGAATTGAGAAAATCGAACCGTTCAGTTACTTTGTTTAAGATGAGTGATGGTATCTTACCATCACTCATATTTTTAATTTTGATACATACAAATAGTTATGGGCCTACTGAAGCCAAGTGTAGACATACTGGGTTTTGATGATAGATGGTTAATGCGTATTGGCATTCCAGTAATGAGCAGCATCATGCCCATAATGCTGAGTTTGAAATATTCAGGCATCTTTGAATATTGGTTTCATTTCGTCCCTGAATCATTTATATTCGTTACGAGCTTCTGGATATTTTATCGCACCATGCTGATCAAATTGCATCAGCGCTTTCCAGATGTTAAGGATGCCCCCAAAAGAGTCGGCCTTGAAGTATTATTTATACTATTATCCGCACCGATTATAAAAGCTATTCTTGGGATCTGCGTGTCATATTTATTCCACTTATGTAATATAAATGATGATGTCCTTCCTAGTCACCTACAGGCACTTATCAATATCTATGTCCCGTCGGCCTTAATCGTTGCGCTCTATGAAGCTGGCTTCTACTTCTTTAAGTATAAAGAATCCATCATCGAAAATGAACGGTTGGAGAAAGTCCATGCTCAAACGCAGCTACACAATCTTCGCAATCAGATCAATCCGCACTTCCTATTCAACAGTCTTAATACCCTGATGAATCTAATCCCTATCGATCAAGAACATGCCATGGACTACCTGTCTAAGCTGTCTAAGTTTTATAGGTATTCTGTCAGTGCCAAAGATGAAATGAAAGTACCCCTGAACAAAGAGTTAGCATCAGCACAGCTATATGCAGAACTGCTCGGTGTGAGATTTAAGGATGCCCTGCATATCGATCTTCCGACACCTACTGAATCAACGTACTTCATATTGCCGATGAGCCTACAACTACTCATAGAAAATGCCGTCAAGCACAACATCGTGTCTAAGAGTCAAGCTCTATCAATCAATATTGATATCGATGATCAGTCTAAGTATATCACAGTCACTAACAACATTCAGAAAAAACTCGAAGCGGTCTCCTCTACCGGTATGGGACTAAAGAACATTCAAGAGCGATTTGCCTTCTTCACAGATCGAAAGATGATCTGCTCTCATGACGTTGATGAGTTTCGAGTATCACTACCACTGCTCTAACCGAGATCTATGAATATATTAAGTATAGAAGATGAGATCAATGCCTACGAATATCTTAAGAGCATGCTCTATAAGATC
Organism: uncultured Saprospiraceae bacterium; assembly: GCA_964489125.1. Lineage (GTDB taxonomy): Bacteria > Bacteroidota > Bacteroidia > Chitinophagales > Saprospiraceae > GYS-P2D. The sequence goes on along the minus strand of CAZAXY010000012.1, from coordinate 40,658 downwards.
AAACCCGAAATCAAGTCGATCAGCAACATCGACAGTGTTCAAGGCTCTCTCAATTATCTGAGTAAGAATCAGGATAGCCTCGATCTAATATTCATGGATATCCAGTTGGCCGACGGTTTGAGCTTTGAGATCTTCAATCATATTGAGCTGAATAAGCCTATCATATTCACTACGGCATACGATGAATATGCGCTTGACGCTTTTAAAGTCTACACGGTGGACTATCTCCTCAAACCTATTCATATCGATGATCTCAGAAGTGCCATTAATAGGTATGAGCAGCATTACACCAGTCAATCCAATGATGCCGTTAAGTTCACGGAGATGATTCAATCGATCAATAAATCAAAGAAGAATCGATGTCTTGTCAAGCGTGGCGGACACTATGAATATGTTGATGTGCAGGATATCGCCTACATCAATTCAGAAGACAGCATCACTTTCCTTCATACCATGGATGGCCAGCGCCATATCTATGGCAAGACCATTGAGCGCCTATTCACGGAGTTAGACTTGACCATGTTCTTTCAGATCAACAGGAGTCAGATTATTAATATTAATGCGATTCATCAGGTACATCCATACATGAATCAGCGCCTAAAAGTGATGTTGGACCCTAAACTCAAGGCTAGCATAGAGTTCGTTGTTAGTCGCAATAAAATGACCAGTTTCAAGGGGTGGATGGATCAATAACACAGACCTAAAAAAAGCCAGCAAAACAAAGTCCGCTGGCTTATAAAAGTTTGTTTGCTCTCGAATTAATTTCTTATCCGAGTAGGTTCTTAGCCTTATTTAATAGGTCACCAGCACCGCCGATATTCTTCAAGATCTCGCCTGCACCGCCTGGGAGCAAATTTGACAAATTGTTAAGATCGAAAGCTGAATCCGCTTCATCTGATGATTGAAATCGCTCTTTTAAACTATTAAGTACATCAGGAGTAGTATTGGCCGCTTCAGCTTGAGCTTCCTCAGCGCTCATTCCTTTAGCTTGTAACGTCTCTTGCATTTTTGCCTTGGCCTCTGCAAAAATTCCGCTTTCTTCAAGATTTCCACCTGCAAAGAGATCTTTCACCTGATCTAATTGACCACCAGAAACTTTTGACATTAGAATGTCCATGATTCCGCCAGCACCTTCTGAAGCCGCTTCTTGTGTTTCTGCAGCACCTAATGCATTTGATGCCATTTTGGACATCAATTGTTTGATAGCCATTTGTTTTAGAACTTCGAGCATGTATCTGTTTAATTTAAAACATGAAATAATGCTCTTTGGACGAATTAAGGCAAGAAAGAGTCACTAGTAACAACATCAATTTAACAATTTATGTCGCCCTATTCTACTTTGTCAGCGCCAGTCTTCTTATACCAAGTCCGCAACCACCTCAATTCTGCAAAGCTCGTATAGAATGGAATCTTGTTGCGCATATCGGACAGCTCCAGATTTATGTGCTCAACTAGTAAAGGATAAACCTTATCGATGCGCTCTTGCGGCATCAACTCATTGATCGTTAACTTATCATCCTGCAACAGTTTACCTAAATGGCTCTCTACCGTACTCGATGCTAAAGAGCGCTGTTTAGCGATATCCGCTACGGTCTGCCCTGCCTTGAACAACTTGTAAGTGAGATCATAGGTGGCCCCTTTAACTCGCTTAGGAGCCTTCTTGCTAGGATCAAAATAGATCGTCTTCTTATGCTTAGGAATCGATGAGTATATCTTATAGTTCTGATAACTCAGCTCATAGATTCCTTGCATATGATGCCATAGGGCATTGTTGAGTGACATCATATTTTTGATGAGGACCGATGACTTAACCTTCTTGTATTCTTTATACAGTTCCTCCAGCGGTTGGATACAATTATCATAAAGCTGATCGGTAAAGTACCCTATGGCTTTATCTACACGCCCTACGATGGTTTTCTGCTGATCGCCCTCTTGTTCAAACAAATATTCGAGCTGCTGCCTAAACTTAATACCTGTCTTATCCAGATCTGTCAGGGTCGTCTTGATAGTATGGGCGAGCTTAAGAAACTTGTTTTTATCTGGTGGGTCTTCATCCTTGAGGTAATCGACCCATTGATCTGTCAACACGATAAGTTTCTGCAGGGAGAACAGTTCCTTTAGCCGCTTCTGCTCAAACTTTAGTTTGCGCTCCTCGAGGATAGCCGCATGGTCCTGATCTATCCTGATCTGTCGATAGTATGACAGTACTCGTTGATCCACCTTAATATTCTCCTGACGCAGCTTGCTCTTGAGGGTAAGCCCTTCTAAAGTTCTACACCTACTCAGCGCCACATAAAGCTGCCCAGGAGCAAAGGTATCTGCTAAGTCTACATTGATCTCATCAAAAGTCAGCCCTTGGCTCTTATGTACGGTGACCGCCCATGCCAAGCGGATCGGATACTGCTTATAGCTGCCCACCTCTTCGACCTTGATTTCCTTAGTTTCATCATCGAGGGCATATCGATTATTCTTCCATTCGCTGGGCTCGACGGCTATGGGCTCTCGCTCATCCGCTGCCTTTACGAATAACATCTCGTCATGCATACCTGTCACCACACCGATCTTGCCATTGTAGTAGAAGCCATCGGGATGATTGCGGACAAACATTACCCGAGCGTCTTTCTTGACGATGATCTCCTCAGGCAAGGGATAAGAGTTCTCGTTAAACTTACCTGTCACGCTTGCCTCGAGACTGATTTCTGTTGATTCGAGGTGAGCCAGCTCACGAGAATTGATAGCATCGGCCTTTCGATTATGTGTCGTAAGCGTGATGATGTCTGACTCCTCTACTTCATCACGATAGCGCTCATTGAGCTGAGCAAAATCGTCCTCCTCATAATTACCCTCTCGGATATTATTGAGGATATCCACAAAGGTCTGGTCCTCTTGACGATACACCGTCTGTAACTCAACAGCGACATGAGAACAGCGTTGCCAGACCAGCGAGTCAAAGAAAAATGGAGACTGATAGGTAGACCTGAGTTGTGACCAACTCTCTTCTCGTACTACTGGTGCCAACTGAAACAAGTCTCCGATTGCCAGCAACTGTACCCCACCGAATGGCTCTTCTCGCTTGCGAATACGTCGTAGAGTGAAGTCTATGGCATCGAGTAAATCCGCCCGGACCATACTGATCTCATCAATGATGAGCAACTCTAGTTCCATCAAGATCTTGCGCTTCTCCTTGCGTAGGCGATGCTGCTGTGCCAACGTGCGCCAGTCCATTACGCCATCAACAGCATAACCAGGATGTGTCGGCACGAATGCACTACTCGGCAACTGAAAGAACGAGTGTATGGTCATCCCCCCAGCATTAATCGCCGCCACACCTGTGGGTGCTGTGATTACCATATTCTTACGGCTCTCTTCAGCAATCTTACGCAATAAAGTGGTCTTACCTGTACCTGCCTTGCCCGTAAGAAATACGTGCATATCGGTGTGTAGGACAAACTCTTTAGCGACTTCTGCAGGATTCATAATATCTATCTGTGTAAATGTAAGAAGACTGCTTTATAGTACGACTCAATAGCTATTGCATGGTTATATATTGTTGTTTATAACATTAATATCTTAAGAAAGCATTTGCCCTGCAACAGCCTATCCACCATAATACATATAACATCCGCATATACATGGATATTACGCTATAAAATTGTTCATCGGAATGTGTGTCACATCTTGTCTATTTCATATCAATAATAGACATGTAATAGACTCATATCCGAGCAATTCGACAATTAGTAGTTAGTTTTAAGATTGGTTCTCAACTCAAGAATATGGTCAGTCAAATGAATCACTTAACGGATCATTATATGTCACTGGCAGTCTATGAATACAATGACTATGAAAAAAAAATGGAAAATAATCGGAGGTATTTTAGGTGTCCTTCTGATCGGAGGAACTTGGTTCGTCAATACACCAGTCGATATAAAACCGAACTACTTGGGCGATAAAATCACTGAAGAAGATTTTGCAAAAGGCAACATATTAATGAATGAAATGCAAGCCGCTTACGGTGGAAAGGATAATTTCCTGGCACATAAGACTGGCAGTTTTGTACAGCTTGCAGGTGTGCCCGATGATACCTTATCTACCGAAGGAGAAGCACCTATACAGTTTCAAATGACTTCCATCTTGGGCACAGATGATAGTGAGTACACCCTATTAAACGGTGCTGACAAAGGACAAACCTGGGGAATGGACAACTGGAGATCTTATTTACTCAAGGGTGGCCAAAAGGAGTTTGAACATCATAAGAGCTACTATGAAAAAATGGTCAACAGCAATTACTGGTTTCAATTTCCTTTCCGCATTAGCGAAGCTCCGATCATCGCCTATGGTGGAGAAAGTACAGTGAAAGGGGAAACCTATGATTTACTATACGCTACTTGGGGTAGTGAGGATGTCAATCGAGAATATGACCAGTATGTGCTATACTTAGATCAGGATACCAAACTAATTGAATGGCTAAATTTCACTTATAGAGGGAAAGCCAGATTTGTACATGTCACAGCTCAGTTTGTAGATTTCAAAAGCATCAATGGAATCGTTGCTCCTTTCTCACACCACACTACTTATGGTTCGCCAGAAAATGAAGGATTTAGTCTGGGCTCTAAAAGCTATTTATGGATTCAATTTGGAGGAGAGAGAGTTGGACGCTAAGAGGTTCTTCCTCATTGATCAGCGCTACCAGAAATTGCGCATAGCTTTTACTTCAATTCGTAGCCCACCAGCAGCATTCAAGTTTTTGGAATGCTGGTGCGTAGAAGGTCACTAAAACAAAGTCTATCAGAACTGATATGCTCTTGCCACAGAATAGCAAATATATTGTGCAAGAAGCTCCATTCCTTTATTGGTATCCTATGTGTGTATAGCTCACAGATATCCGATATATTTACGATATGCCGAAAAATAAAAAGAAGTGGTACGAGTACATCCCCCATCCGCTCGTAATGCTATTTGGGATCATTGTTCTGGCGACTGCGATGAGTTATCTACTGCCAGCAGGAAGCTTCGACAGACAGTTAGTCGATGGACGACAGCGAGTGATTCCCGGCACATTTAAATATCTTCCCCAATCACCGCTTAGTTTCTTAGACATGTTCGTGGCTTTTGCGAAGGGTTTTAAGACCGCATCGGATATCATCTGGATTGTTTTAACAAGTGGTATCATGTTCGGCATACTCCAAAAATCTCAAATGATAGAACATGCCGTTGGCACCATCGTCAAGCAGCTCGGCTTAAAGCGTAAGTATATGCTGGTGGTGCTGATGACATTTGTATTCGGTATGCTGGGTGTTGGCGTCGGCTATGAAAACAACATAGCACTCGTGCCTATTGGCGCCATCTTAGCGATGGCCATCGGTGGAGATTTGATACTGGCGGTAGGCATATCTGTGGCAGCGATAACCATAGGATTCGGCCTCTCTCCTATCAATCCATATACCATTGGCACTGGTCATAAGATTGCTGAGCTACCGATGTTTTCAGGAGCATTGCTCAGGTCGATATTGTGTTTTTCTGCGCTGGCCATGTTGGCGTATTACAATGTGCGTTATTTCAAAAAAATAGAAGCAGATGCTGCCAATAGCCTCGGCATTGGACTGGATACTGAAGGCTTTACGCTCTCCAAGAAGCTGGAAGACTACAGCATGAGCGTCAACAATTGGTTAGTCGCCTTGGTGTTCTTAGGCGGCATGGCGATCATGCTATTCGGTATATTTAACTACCACTGGTATCTCCAGGAAATCTCGGCCATGTTCATCATCATGGCGCTTGGTTCAGGAATCGTCGCCAGGCTCTCTTCGAAGGAGATTAGCGAGACTACCCTACACTCTGTAGCAGTAGTTGCGCCTGGCGCATTTATGGTAGGTATCGCCACAACTATAAAAGTCATCCTTGAGATGGGTACCATCAGCGATACTATAGCTTATCACCTCTCAGAAGTGCTGCTAATATTACCCACCTATGGGTCAGCAATTATCATGTCGCTGGCACAATGCGTGATGAACCTTATGATTCCATCTGGAAGTGGACAGGCTCTGGCTACCTTGCCAGTCATGATACCAATCGGCGACATTGTAGGACTCAACAGGCAAGTGACGATACTGGCCTTTCAGATCGGAGATGGCGTGACTAATCTTATCAACCCTACCCTCGGTGGATTAATCGCCATGCTGAGCATGGCGAGGGTACCCTTTGATCGGTGGTTACGATTTATAGCGCCGTTTATGTTGACGATTCTCTTAGTAAGTTTGATTTTTTTGGTTATAAGTGTGTTGATTGGGTATAGTTGATTTCTCTATTGGGATTTATAGCATTGCAAAATGCATAAGCCCTCTCCATCTAAAATCCATAAGGCCAATCCTACGGTTTTTCAAAAATGTACACTCTAATAGTTAGCTTAGCATAAGCTAACGACAGACATAAATAAAATTATGAATCAAGTAGACATCTTATCAAAGTTAGTCTCGTTTCCAGTCTTAGGCGGAGAGAGCAACATCAGCATAGCACAATGGATAGAAAACTACCTCACTGAGCATGGGGTGACCTACCGAACACTACCGAATCCAGAGGGCACGAAAAGATCGATCCACTGCAGGATAGGGCCTGCTGTAGATGGTGGCCTCGTATTATCAGGACATATGGATGTTGTACCTACGGAGGGGCAGCCATGGACTTCGGAGCCCTTCACGCTGACGGATAAGGGTGATGGAAAGATATATGCACGTGGTAGTTGCGATATGAAAGGCTTCATAGCCTGTTGCCTGGCGATGGTTCCAGAATTTATCTCTGCGAATCTCACTCGACCCATATATTTTGCGTTTAGCTATGATGAGGAGATCGGTTGTCTGTCAGCGCCAGAGCTGGCAGCAGATATAATGACTCACTATAACGAGCATCCCAAATATGCGATTATCGGCGAGGCGACAATGATGCAGCCTGCCGTAGGACAAAAAGGCATCGTCATCTACAACACTACAGTTAATGGCTCTGCAGGTCATAGCAGCAGGATACGACAGGAAGTCAGCGCTATCAATGAAGCGGCACGGTTAATCTTGTGGCTGGAAGCCAAGATGAACAGTCTTATCGATGCTGGTCAGACAGACGATCGGTTTACACCTCCCCATACTACTATACACTGTGGACTGATGGAAAAAAGCGGCATAGCTCCTAATGTCATTTCTGATGCGGCGAGCTTTTATTGGGATGTAAGGGTCATCCCAAAAGATAAGGCCGTTGACATACTTGCTGAATTTAATGACTACTGCCGGGTGTTAGAACAAGAAAACAGGAAGCGCTTTCCTAATTTTGCCATTTCTACTGAAGAAAGTCATTCTAATGTGCCAGCCTTGGATACGCCAGAGAATCTAAGTATTGTGCCTCTCGTACAGAAACTATCGGGACGGAACGATCTGACTGCAGTCGCCTATGCCGCTGAAGCTGGTCAGTTTGCAGAGGCAGGATTTGAGTCAGTTATCTGTGGACCAGGGGATATTGCACAAGCTCATCGAGC
>CAZAXY010000012.1:0-33042 GCA_964489125.1 uncultured Saprospiraceae bacterium | reverse complement strand
CAGGATTTGAGTCAGTTATCTGTGGACCAGGGGATATTGCACAAGCTCATCGAGCTAATGAATTTGTTGAAAAGGAGCAGTTGGATCTCTGCATGATCATGTTGCGAAATCTGGTAAAGGAGTTTTCTTAGTCTAGCATAACGAGTATTGAGACCTGCTGAATAATGATGACTTAGATAGACAAGCCAACTATCAGAATCTCTTTATTCTGCAGCAAGAACATTACACTCTCTTAAACCGAAATCGACTATGACAGGTTATACACGGTGTTGAGCGCGCTAAAGAGGCTCGCATTTAAAAAATATATAAAGATCATCACATGAGATATACATTCATATTACTCACGCTATTGGCCATTCTGCTCTCTTGCAAGAATGGTAGCTCTACCAACAATATTGAAAGCTCTGTTATTACAGATCACATTGGGCAAGCAGACACAACTGACAAGGCTATGAATTCGAATACAATTAAAGATGTTAGGACAACTACGATTAAGTCCAAAGATGGCCTCCAAATTACAGCTGATATCTACGAAGTTGAAAACAGCAGCAAGCCAGTCATTCTGCTCTTTCATCAGGCAGGCTATAGTCGAGGTGAGTATGTAGAAATAGCACCAAAACTCAACGCCCTTGGCTACACCTGTATAGCGATTGACCAAAGGTCAGGTGACGGCGTAAATGGCGTAACGAATGAAACAAATAAAGCCGCCAAAACAGCGGGCAAAGCAACCGAATTCGTAGACGCTATTGACGACCTCAGAGCAACTATAGAGTTCTCATTAAAAGAATTCGATACTGACAAGATCGTTCTATGGGGAAGTTCTTACTCCTCATCTCTGGTGCTCATCCTTGGAAATGAATATTCGGACAATGTTTCTGCGATTCTATCTTTTGCTCCGGGAGAATACTTCACCTACGAAGGGAAGAAAATAGCGGATTATGCAGCTGGCCTTGAGACTTCAGTGTTTATCACCTCCGCAAAAAATGAGTATAACAACTGGAAGGGGATTTACGAAAGCATCCCTTCTTCATCTAAGGCTCACTACCTTCCAGAAGACGCAGGCCATCATGGCTCAAAAGCGCTATGGGAGAAGAGCACAGGACATGAAACGTATTGGGAGCATGTCATTGGATTTCTTGACCAGCATGCTGGTTAGGCAGTCTTGATCTATCTTAAGGCAAGATACTATTGCCATACTCCCAATCGCTCTAGTGTAGATTATAATCATTTGTCATAACTAGTTCTGCATATGGCAAACTTTATGCTCATCCAGATGTAGATAAAATCATGACCGACTATATCTTGCCTGCTGTACTAATTAACTAATGCAAGCAATAAAAAAGACTTTAATTTAGGTCCTTCGACACTTGTTTCAGGTACAGTTTATCTAATGAAAATAGAATCAAGTGATAGCGAACTCCCAGAGTAGAACCTATACACCATAGCATAGATCCTAACCGTCCTAACTTATCAGGATGATCAATCAAAAAGACAATCCCTTCTCTCGCTTCCTTCCGATCTTGACCCTAATACCCAGGTTGATGTATCTAGATCGAGTATTATACCTGAGGTCATACAAGGAATTAAGGCCTCCAGATCGCTCTACACCTCTAGTCTGATCCAGCACATCGTTAATCGTAAGCGATACTTCTAGCTTGCCTTGATTAAAGGACTTATTAACAGATATATTCCATAGGTGAAATCGCTGACTTTCGGCAAAAAACTCACCACTGAAGAATCTATAATCATACTTACTCGACAGGGTCCAGGTGTCACTTAGATACATCACCCCATCCAAGAATAGTGAATAATCAAAGAAGGTCTGGTTAAAATCTTCATTAACATCATATCCACGATTAGTTAACTGAAGGTCTACTCCACCTGATATATCGAGCTTCTCTTTTTTGCGATTATTGATAGTGAGAGATATGGAGCTCTGGGTCTCATTGACCGTGTTTAATCTGTCATTGAGGAATGACTCATAGCTGGACCATCTTAACCTCGTTGCCACAAAGAACTTCAACTTTAGAGGTCTTATTGGCGCATTATAAGACAGATAGGATTGAAGGCTGGTATATGCATTTGAATTAATTGGGCGTATTGTCCTCAGTAGGTTTGGTGCTACGTTCAGGGCATTGATTACTTGATTGTCCGCAATCGTCAGATTGAGGTTTGCAAAAAAGTATTTAAAATTAAATTGATCAATAGATCGAAAGTTCAATCCTACACTATGCGTATAGCTCGGCACCAGTTCTGGGTTGCCCAGTCTAAGCAAGTTTGGATTGGTGTTATCGGGTAATGGTGCCAACTGATTGAGCGTAGGCAGCACTACAGCAGTTGAATACCTCACATCCAATGAGTTGTTTTTAGAAAGCTCAATATCCAAACTTGCTTGAGGCAAGATATGTCTTGATTGATTATTGAGGTCTTCGATAGGGTTAGCCGATTCATCTTGGATTGCACCTCTGATCTGTGACGATTGCAACCCAACGCCTGCCGTCATCTTCAGTTTTTTTGAATTTCGCCTGATGCTGACACTACCATTGTGAATTGTGTTACGCTTAGTATATGCTCTACTTAGCTCATCATTGAGTATGCTTCGCTCATCTAATACATCAAAAAACAATCTTGCAGGAGTTTCCTCTTCTAACTGATACTTGTAATTACCACTTAGAAATACTCTTTTAGCGAGTGGTTCGGTATATGCGCTTTCTAGTGTGATCGCATTTTTACTGAGATCATATCGTTGATCCTGTATGATATCAATTATGGAGGCGCCAGTACTAATCTGATTGTTCAGCTTGCTATCTTCTTCTATCACTCCATATTGATAGCTGGCCGTGTTGATCCAATTCCTCCCCTTCTTCTTAAACCTATTCCTCAAGACCACAGTCCCATCGACACCTCGCTGGGTATTATCTTCATTGACATTGTTATTCGTGCGACTGGTGAGCATACCCAATTGCACAAACTCTGTGCTGCCAACCATACCCTGACGGTTAGATATAGATGATAGTGCATTCTTCCACCTGATTTGCGTATATGGATTGGGCTTATACTTGAGTGTTGCTTGTAACTTTTGATTTCTATTAAGTCGATCGCTAAGTGTATTTTGAAATGACTCAAATGGTAGATTTTCAACAAACTGACTTACCGAAGATTGTCGATTCAGATTGCGATCTGCCCGATGATAGACGTAGTGACTGGTTAGAGAGAGTTTATTGGATAAGTCGTAGTTGAAATTGATACCCGTGGATAGATTATCCGTAATACCTTGTGGTGTTGCTCCGCCAAACTCTCCAAAGTTCAAACCAGAATTCGCATTGGCGATGGCATTACCTATGCCTCCCAGAAAGCCAATATATTCGTTAAATGAGAATGGCTGCTTGTTGATGTTGTTAGCACTTGCGATCACTGCAGCTTGCATGACCGGTGAGAAACGATTATAATTTATTTTTCCGTCGTATGTAGATTCAGTGCCTCCGGCTAAAGCAGCTGAGCCAAAACCACCATTTTTATAGTCTTCCTTTAACTTGAGATTTATAGTTTTCTCTTCTTGCCCGTCGTCAATACCAGTAAACTCAGCTACCTCAGACTTCTTGTCAAACACCTGAACTTTATCGATCGCTTCGGCCTCGAGATTCTTGGTGGCAATCTTTGGATCATTACCAAAAAATTCCTTGCCATCGACTAGTACATTATCGACGTCTTCACCCATCGCCTTAATGCTCCCATCTCTCTCCACCTCAATACCGGGTAATTGTTTCAATAGGTCCTCGACATTAGCTCCTGGCTTAGTTTTAAATGCCGCAGCGTTATAGCTGATCGTATCCCCTATGACACCCATAGGGATATGCTCCGCTTCAACGGTTACTTCTTGCAAGACTTCCGTCGTAGGAGTCAATCTAAATGACCCAAGATTGCTATTCGTTCCGTCGACCTGGACTGCTTCCATCTTAGAGCTATACGATACGAAACTGAGTTGTAACAAGTAGTTACCAGTTTCTACATCGTCTAATGTGAACTGGCCATCAGAGTCCGATATAGCGAAGGCAACCATAGCAGAGTCTACAGGTTCTAATAGTACGACTGTTGCTCCTAACAGGGCTTCTTTTTGCTCATCAACAACAGTGCCTTGCACCGCATGCTGAGCAGTCATCGCAATTACAATAAAGACTAAGAACAATAGGGTCAGTATATATCTCATAACAGATATAATTATTAATTATAAAATGGTGGTGATTATCCTAAAGCCTGGTAGGCTTTTATTCAGAGCAACTATCTCAGCCTAGAATACTAGTCTCCTTATGATATCAACCTCTGAAGATGAAAGTGCTAGAGGACCCTTCACGGTTGCCATTAATTTCTTGGAGCTCCTTCATTTTTTGTGCGATGATATCCCGATACTCGTTGGCAGTGACACGTTGCCCTTTAGTTGGGACTTCTAATCGCTCTGAGACATCATAATCGAAGTCAACAGACGTCGCTTTGAGTTCTCTCTTGCCGTCATCGACAGAAACTAAGAGCACTGCACCTGGCAATTGATGATAATCTCCGGGGCCTATCGGCAGTGGTATCTCAGGAGTGAACCAGGCCACTACTTCTCGTTCAGTTGGTTCAGAAGTATCATCTCCTGGAGTTGCTGGAACAGTCTCTGTGAGGATGGCCTTCTGACAGACGAATCCCAGATACTTAATGCGCTCATCAGTAATCTTCCATTTGGCCTTCTCGATATCGGATTCTATGAGAAACTCCTTGCCCATAAATCCTGTCTGATGGAGGCTCTTCTTATCCTTGAGGTTAGTGAAAAGTATGTCTTCAGTGTCGTCTGATGTACTTAAGACCATCTGAAAAGACCCATCGTCAGATTCCAGCTCTATATCCTCACTGACATGATCATCAGTGTCCATATAGACCGAACTGGATTGATCAAAGAATAATGCCTTGGCAGCTGATATTTCATTTGGCATCATATCTCCCAAGTCCAGGCCTGCTATGCCTTTAATGTCCAGCTTAGTAACTTCACTATATGTGATCATACCTGACTGCTGTGCAGACAGCCCCACCATATAACAAGAGATGAGCGCTGTTAGTATAATTGCTTTTAAAGCTTTCATTGTTTATGTTTCTGTTCTTGATGTGTCAAATGTAATGATCAACTAGGCGAAAGACTGTTAATCAACCTATATCTAAGGTTAATTAAGGTTAATCGGTTTTTAACGAGTTCACTTAGCACATATCTTTGTTAGCGATGCAAGCAGATAAAGGAAGATTATACAGTACTTTGGCGAGTCTGAGTATGCTGTTCTTAATGGCTTTTCTGATCTATTGGAATGTTGATAATTACCGCAGAACCAAGCGAGCTCTAAAGCAAGATCTGGCTGATCAGATGGATCTGGCTATAGCTGAATATCAAGACTCGTTGATCCAAGGAATATTCAAGTCCATTGAAGTCGATTCTACTGGCGATGTCAACTTCGATGCCACATATGTCTTTAGCACTGACCATGGCACCAATGAAATCTCTCTTCAAACACACAATGTCTATGGCAAGGGTCAGAGCAAGAGCGATACTAGCGCACAGGGGCAGAGTTCAACAGTCATTGACACCAGTCTTACCGTGATGTACGATGCGGCGAATGATAGAAAAGTTATCGCATGGAACAATGATATCAGTTATGTGATCAAAATCGATTCTTTTGATTTTGAAACAATTGATCTCACTGATTCGACAACATTTGATAGTCTTACTACGCTTATGTCAGACATCACATCAAGGAATAAGAGTCTAAATACAAAACTTCCCAAAATCTATAGTAGCATCAATGACATTTACATCCAGCGCTTGCAGCAAGCAGATCTACCCACCAATCATAGCATCAGGACTCTAAAGCAAATAGGAACAACCGACATTTCGGCAATGGCCATCCCTTATACATACGGGACGCTTTCTGGAGACCACTTACCATATGCCGTATTTGAAAAATCAGGTGTACATATTTTTAGGGTCATTCTTCCGAGTCTCATACTGAGTTTACTTCTCCTGGGTGGCATAGCGACATCATTTTATCTCATCTTAAAAAACTGGAGAGATCAGCTTCATCTCACTGCTGTAAAAGAAGAATTCATCTCCAACATGACCCACGAACTAAAGACGCCCATATCGACCGTAGGCGTTGCTCTCGAAGCACTTGAAAACTTCGGGGTCATAGATGACAAAGAAAAAAGAAAGGAATATTTAGACATCTCCAAACATGAACTCGATAGGCTCAATATCCTCGTTGATAAAGTGATCAAAATGTCTACGCTAGATCAAGATCTCGACAGCCTCAGATTTGAGGACTTAGATATCCGAGAGATCACAGAAGATATGTTACGCTCTATGAGCTTACACTTCAAAAAACACGACACTTCTATAAACTATTCCTATAACGGCGTGGACTTTATAGTTCAAGGTGACAAAGTGCATATGATTAATGTGCTCTACAACATCATTGACAATGCGATTAAGTACTCTGGCAAAGGCGCTATTGTCCATCTCGAACTCATCGAAGATCTCCAATACATAGTTTTAGCCATAAAAGATCATGGCCCTGGTATAGACAAAGTTTACCTCCCAAAGATCTTTGATCGCATGTTTAGGGTGCCCTCAGATGCCCGACACAATGTCAAAGGATATGGGCTGGGATTGCACTATGCAAAAACAGTCATCGAAAAGCATCAAGGCACGATCTCCGTCACAAGCGAAATAGGAAAAGCAACCACATTTTTAATTAAAATTCCAAAAATCATTGCCTAATATATTATACGTAGAAGATGAGCCATTCTTGGCTAAGATCGTCAAGGAGACGCTGGAGTCTAAAAATTATGAGGTCACACTCGTTGGAGACGGGGCATCCGTTAAAGGGGCATTTCAAAAGGCTTTCTACGATATTTGTATACTTGATGTGATGCTCCCAAACTTGAATGGATATGAAATCGCCAGAGACATTAGAAGTGCTAATACCGAGACACCCATCTTGTTCTTAACAGCTAAAGATCAGACAACCGATGTCTTAAAAGGATTTGAAGTAGGTGGCAATGATTATATTAAAAAGCCATTTAGCATGGAAGAACTTATAGTGCGCATTGAGAATCTCCTCAAACTCGCTCAGCTTAGAACACTGAAAACTATTGCCACTATAAAGATCGGAGGCCAATACACCTTTTATCCAGATAAACTAACCCTGACTACACAACATACATCACAGGATCTTTCACATAGAGAAAGTCAAATTATTAAACTTCTCTGTGACAACATGAATGACACCATCAATCGCAAAGAAATACTGATGAAAGTTTGGGGCGATGATAGCTTCTATAACTCACGCAATCTAGATGTCTATATCTCTAAACTCCGTAAATACTTCAAGAACGATCCCGGTATAGATATAAAAACACTCAAAGGTGTTGGCTATAAATTTATTATAGGTCACTAAACTATACCGCCTCTTCATTTCGTCCGATATACACGAACAGCCATATATTATCACAACACAATTGATAGTTTCCTCGTACCTTGGCAGTGCATGAAAATGACCAAGTATAGCATCAGTCGTCATGGCTTCTTCCGCAAGTCTTACAAAGTGTGGGAGGGCAAGACTCAAGTATATCATATCACTACCGATCTCTGGCTCAAAGGAATGACCCTGCGAACTATGGATGACCATGAAGTTCTCTATGTTAAGAAGACATGGAGTATGTTTAGCAAGAAATTTGAACTCCTCATCAACGGTGATGTCAGAGCGGAATTTACTTCTAAGAGTTCATTTAAAAATGACTTGGATATAGCAACGGTGGCAGGCTTATACTTCGTGGAAGGTAACTTCTGGGGCAACGACTACACTATAGAAAATGAAGCTGAACCAATTGCCAAGATTGCCCGTAACACCTTTAGCAAGACACGCTACGGTATCGCTATTAAGCCTGGCAAAGACAATGTGTTCATCATAGGCATAGTCATGATTATTGAGTTACTTACGAGGATACGTAATGCAGAGAGAAATTGACTGAGTAGTCCTATCAACATCATTATCAATAATTACAAACACAGCAGTCAATCAGCTCTCTTGGATACATTGATCACATAGTTTATCCATCCGATTATAAACCGTTAAGGAACGAGTATACATTTAACCCTATTTATTATATCGATTTAAATGACTTATGACATGAGAGGCGTATTTTAGGTTATGGAGCCGAGTTTGATTTAACGGGTTACTTTCGAACACTTCTTCGAACAGTTCACTTTTCCTCCAAAGGTGGGCAGGCTGTTTAGCTCTTATCACTATACTGCAATGAGTCGCTCTGCACCAACCCGTGAAGGGTAAACGTCACTCAGCCGTTTGGCAGATCTGCTTGAATCAGTCCCTGCCGATGGGTCAACATCTGATTCAGAATCAATTTATCAGATAATATCCATCATCTTAAAATCAGCATTTAATAATCTGCAATTTTATACTGAATGGTAATTCAGCTCACAGGTCAAAATTTAACAAATATTAGTTGCGACATACTTATAGGTACATCTTAATATACTTTTATACAATGGAATTAATAACTGGAAGTGTTACGATAATTTTTGGCGTGTATCTTATCACTTTATTAATTATTACCATATAAAATAAAAAAGAGCGATTAATTATTTTGGCTCATTCGTTAGTTCTGAAAAAGTACATTTCTTCGAACAGTTATTAAGACTGATTGTCGGAATATCAATACTCATTTCTTTAAAATCAATGTTGTATTCTCAAATCTTTGAGATTTTTGGGTGGATAATAGTTTCATCAACAATAGTTCTGATTATACTACCATGTACTTCGCCTAATAAATTTGGCAAATTGGCAATACCCTTTACTACCGTAATTTGAGTTTTTATGCAGTATCAGCATCATTTCTCGGAATTTTTATTCTTTGCTACACTATTAAACCAACGTTAGAATAATTTTGAATTGGTATAGAATCATTAAAAAACAACGGAATGACACCAACGTGTATAATTGCCAATACGTTCGGAAAATCACAACTGATTTTCCGAAACTAATCATACACAAACCGTTATGTAGTTGTAGTCTTATGAAAACTAAGACAGTTTAAGAATGAACTAAATTTAGACCATTATGAAGAGAGGAAAATTTTATGAGAGTCAGGTTATTAAGGCCTTAAAGGAGAACGAGTCTGGTCGTTCAGTTGATGAGATTAGACGGGAATTAGCTATTAATGTTGGAACCTTTTATAATTGGAGGTAGAAGTACTGAGGTATGTAAGTAAATCATCCTAGCGATAGTTAAAGATATCGTGGATTAAAAAAACCGCCATAACAAGTTGTCTATGGCGGCCTACTTTTTATGTCCAAAAACTCGGACTCAGAGAATCAACACTCTACATCTGAGAAAGCGTGAACCCAAGTTCTTTAGCCTTCTTTTTAAGAGCCGAGATTTCTTTCTTCTGAGCTTTTCTCATTTCTGCTCTTGCCTCTTCTTGCTTGGTATGGGCATCGAAAGATCTAGCAACATACTTCGCTACAATCCCCATTTGCTTCGGAGGTAAATTATTAAAAAATGATTCGACTTTTTTACTCTTTGGAGTAGTGCCTTCCTCAATGTACTGAGAAAAAACTTTAGCAATTTCTGCTGGTTTCATTTTATGAAATTTTGTAAGTTAACTTCTGCTAAGATACAAGTTGAAATCTAAATGTTCAACTTAAACATTAAAATTTAAATTTTATCTGGGCTAATTATTAAATATAATATTTCAAATATATAAAGTTTACTCTTTATTACAGCAGGGTATTTGCGCTTAGTCTTTTCAATTATCACTGCCAAAAGGATCTCAATAGAAGCAGAATTCTGGCATAACACTATAAACTATTGACCTGTATAAACTTCATGCTCTATTGATTCACAAGCTTTGCTATAGCTCTTTCATTCTCCAAAATCCATCCATTCAATATAGGCACAGCTTCATATAATGGCATCCCGACAAAGTGTGTAGATGCTGGATCATCCGTTGGATTGTCAACGACAACACGAGGTTGAACACTGATTGTATAATCTTGACCATATGACATGTCTTCACTGGCTAAAGCCAGATTATACAGACTCTTAAGCACCTTGCCATCAGAGAGATACTTCTTAACGGCACGTTTATCAATAGCTTGATCTGATCCATCAATAATTGCATTTTTAACCTGATCTATTTGATAGTTGAGGTTTCTTATTGACGCAATCACCTTCTTCATTGAGTTGTTCTCAAGTGCTACAATACTTTCGTCATTAGCGAGATACAATGTTCTGATGGTATCAACAATAGCCGCATTAGTTTCCATATAGGCCACTTCTGCAGATGTCTTCATTTCACAACTTATCGATACAGCTATCCAGAAGAAGATTAGTACTCTCATAAGGTTTAATATTCTGCTACAATTCCAAATGACAAATTACTTACAATTCGTTAATTATCAAGTTACACGATCATTGTAAAAGTGACCTAACAATACTGGTGCCGTCTTAAAGGTAGTAATAGGATTTATTTTTTGGTTGATGCATAAGCCCTCTCAGGAGGGCTTTTTTAGTTTTGTGCATTATTGTTAATATGGATTAAGTAATGCAATCATTCAACACAATCTTCACAATTCTCCTGAACGCTCTTTTACTCAAATCTAACTTATAAGGCTTCCTCACTACTTTATTATCTGCATCGTGCTTTTACAATAAATGACTCATGTCTATAACCGCGTTAGTCTATTATAAAGATAGGTTGGTCGGAGACAATTAGATCAGAGCAAGACTTGATATATCTTTAATGAAAAGTCAAAAATATCATGACAAAAGAGACAACGAGACTGGCGAAGGCTAAGGAATATCTCAAAATAAAGCTCGGACAAAAAGAAATCGATTTAGAACTCCTCGATGAAGTGATCAGTTATCTAGGAGCTTCGGAGCAACGTACAGATGCCGATAAGGTTGCCTGTTCTGATAAGTCGGAGCTAGCCTATATAAGAGATCACTTTGTGATATCGCACATCGGACTAAGGCTGTCGCCAGAACAAATTGACGAAGCGATCAAATCAGTGTGCAAAGACATGGGCTCTTCCAATCGTAATAAGCGCCGAGATATCTTCTACTACCTGCTTATCAAGCATCTTGATGTGCGTAAGCAGTACATGGCTAAGGCAACATCCAACCAAGAAGCCGCAGATAACAGGACTTCAGAAGAGAGGTTAGATGACATAGTCAAGAAATATGCACGCTATACTGCAGTCGTTGGATTTGCGCCCTTACCCTTAATTGATTTGGCGGCCATAGGGGCCATACAACATCGCATGATCGGAAAGCTGGCTAAGGAATTTCCGCAAATTGAAGCCAATGCTACATTGACGCCAATCATAGCATCCTTAGTAGGTGGTATAAGCTCTGTAGAATTAGGAATTATTACCAAGGCCGTATTTAAAAATGTTCCATTGATCGGGCCCTTAGTTGGTGGAGTTTCAACCTCTGTCTACGCATATTACTCTACTCAAGCAATCGGTGAGATTTTTATAGAACACTTCTTGTCTGGTGGTGACCTGAGCATAGACATGATCACTTATGACAAGATGAAAGAACGATATAAAGATCTCGTTACCTCATTCAGACTATCTGCTCTAAGCTGATTCATCATGCAAAATTGATTAGGTTTATGCGATGAGTACATCACATGTCAGGCATTCTACCATAGAAGAGTCAATCCTTATAATAGAGATCGACAATCCTCCTGTTAATGCAATCTCCAAGCAGGTCAGGCAAGAACTCAGTAACATTTTTGGCGAGATCAACAAATCGATCAGAGTTATCATATTGCATGGATCTAATGGAATCTTCTGTTGCGGAGATGACATCAAGGAAGCAAAGAATAATCTGGATGCAAGCCTAACAAAAGTTCAGGAGACATTAATCGAGTTTGGAGAATTGATGTCCCTCATAGAAAATGTTGCTGTACCTACTATCTCACTTATCGATGGGTGGTGCATAGGAGGAGGATTAGAATTAGCGCTATGTACTGATCTTCGTATCGCCTCCGCAACTGCTAAATTCCGTGGAGCAGGCGTTAGTATAGGGCTTATGGCCTCTACCTATCGATTGTCAACATTAATAGGTATAGCTAGAGCGAAAGAACTACTATTAACTGCTGCTACGATTGATTCAGATCATGCATTGTCTTATGGTTTGGTAACCTCTGTTGTGCCACCAGATAGGCTGACAGGTGCAGGATTGTCCTTGGCAAGAACTATTGCAACCAAGGCCCCTCTATCTATTCAAGCAACAAAAAAATCAATAAACAACAGTCTGCGACTCAGTATTTCGGATAATGACACTCATAATAGAGAATTGCTGCTCAGGCTATCCGAAACTAATGACTACAAAAGAGCAATTGAAGCTCACCTTAATAAAGAGACTCCAAAATTCAGGGGAAACTAATCAACCGAGAATATTAGGATTCTAATGGTAATCAGAGATCAATATAGACTGATCACAATGATTCAGATCTTGTTCATCATTGGAGGCAATAACAACGATCCTATTCTCAGAATTCTCCTCAATTAAACTTTCTAACCATGCCTTTGCCGATTCATCGAGATACGAGCCCGGCTCATCAAGTAATAGTATGTCTGTGTCCGATAGAATAGCCATTGCGAGCTGCAAGCGCTGCTGCTGACCTGAGGACAACTCATGAAGACGGGCTGATTTTTTAACCGGCAGAGCCGTCTGATCATAAAACCAGTCTAGGTTTCTCCCATTAAGAATTTTCTTAAACCGAAAGTGCAAGGATGTGGCTTCATGGACACTTAGTTTCTCGGGAGAACTGAGATAGGGTGCTGTAAAGCTCACAGACTTGTAAATATCACTATGAGAGATAGTTTTGCCAGATATAGCATAGTTTACACTACCCTTCGAAGGAGATAAAAACCCGCTGAGGATCTTTAGCAAAGTTGACTTTCCAGATCCATTTGCACCTTTGATAGCATAGCTGTGCCCAGCCTCAAAAGTATAGGTAACATTCTTGATGATCCATTGATGGGTATAGCGCTTGGAAACTTGATTAAGATTAATAATCATTAGCTCTGAGTTGTCTAAATCCTCTTACTAAGCCTTGTTTAGACTCTCGTATAAAGGTCATAATAGCATACTTCTCGTCTGACTCAGGAAGTTTAGCTTCGATTTCTTCAAGGGCTAAGGATATATTCTTGTATTTGACGAATAGTATACGATATACGTCCTTTATTTTATTGATACTCTCCACTGTAAAACCCCGGCGTCTGAGGCCTACCGAATTTACGCCTACATAGCTCAGTGGCTCTCGAGCCACCTTGATAAATGGTGGTACATCCTTCCTCACCAAGGTTCCACCTCCTATAAAAGATGATTCTCCAATGTGGACGAACTGCTGAACTGCTGTCATCCCTCCTATGATCGCAAAGTCATCAATCTGTACATGACCAGCAAGGTTAACGTTATTTGCTATAATGGCATGTTTACCTAACAGGCAGTCATGTGCAACATGTACATATGCCATGATCAGCGCATTGTCATCAATTACTGTCTTTCCGGAAGCAGCAGTTCCTTTGTTAATGGTACAATATTCTCGTATAGTAACATTTCTTCCAATGATCAACTCTGTCTGTTCTCCTTGGTACTTGAGATCTTGTGGCTCAGAACCAATTATTGCGCCTTGATAGATGGTTGTTCCCTCAGCTATGCGAGTCCCATTCATTACATTGACATGTGGATGTATCTCGCAATTATTGCCAATCTCAACATCAGCGTCAATGATCGCATATGGACCGATAGATACATTTTCTCCTATCCGTGCTTTCTTATCGATGACTGCGAGATGACTTACAGGCATCTATAGCTTAGTTCTATCAACAATTTGTGCGGTAAGATCACCTTCAGAAGCTAATTGATCCCCGACATAGGTAGACCCTTTCATCTGAACGATTCCTCGACGGATTGGCGCCGACAAAACCATCTTGAGGATAAGCGTATCCCCTGGTAAGACCTTTCGCTTGAATTTGACATTATCCATTTTAAGGAAATAAGTGTCCCAATTTGATGGGTTCTCAACAGTATTCAGCGCTAATATTCCTCCTGTCTGTGCCAAGGCCTCCATCTGTAATACTCCAGGAAATACCGAATTGCCCGGAAAGTGCCCCATGAAGAAGTTCTCATTAAAAGTAATGTTCTTAATGCCGACCACCTTGGTATCCGAGAGCTCTATGATCTTATCCACCATTAAAAAAGGATAGCGATGTGGCAGATACGATTTGATTTTTTCCGTATCAAAAATGGGTTCCTTGGATGGGATATATACCGGTATGCTTGCCTTTTTCTTATGCTGCAAATATGCTTCTTTCAGAATTTTTCCAAAGGCGATGTTCGCAGTATGGCCAGGTTTTTTAGCAATAATCTTTGCTTTGATAGGCGCTCCAATTAGAGCAATATCCCCAATTAGATCCAATAGCTTGTGACGGGACAACTCATTACGAAAATGCAGTTCTTGTCCGTCCTCGACAGTCTTTAGAACCTCATCAGGATTATCTAAGTCTAATTGCTCTAGGGCTTTCTTAAAATCAAGCCCAGCTGCATTGTCTGATTTTATTACCACTGCATTGTCGATATTTCCTCCTTTAATCAATCCTGCTTCAGCAAGTTGGATAACCTCATCGGTAAATACATAGGTTCTTGCTGGCGCTATCTGAGTATTAAAATCTACTGAGCTCACATAACTTGAATGGCGATCTCCGATGTCCTGATCATACTCCAATATAGTTTCAACAGACCACTCATCTGCAGGTATGGCTATGTATTCGGCACCAGAATCAGCATGAGTATAATTAATAGTGTGGGATAGCTCAAATACCTCTTGATCTCCATCTTGATCGAGTAATAGAGATAGTATACCTTCTGAAAACTCCTTAGCACTACCATCCAGTATTGGGACTTCAGGCCCATCAACCTCTATCAAGGCATTGGAGACATTATGGGCATAGAGGGCGGCCAAAAGATGTTCTACAGTTTCTATAGAATATTTTCCATTTGACAGTGTCGTTCTCCGATTTGTATCAGTGACATACTTTACATCGCACTTTATGGCATCTGCCTCAGCTAAATCTGTACGTATGATCTTTATTCCATGCCCCAAATCGGCTGGCTTGAGGGTAACTTTACATGGCACCCCAAGGTGTAATCCTACTCCCTTCCAAGATATAGCATCCTTGATGGTCTTATGTTTCATATCTTTATCATGAGGATTTGCAAGCTCAAATGTAGGACTATTGCACGTCTTTTGACGTCTTAGAAGGATCTGATACCATGTCTTCTATAGCATCTAGTCGGCTCTCTAATTGTGGGAGTTTTTTGAACAGGGCAAATGATCTCAGATAATCCCAATACTTGACTGCCGGATAGCCATACCATTTTTGGTTTGGTTCGGCAATGCTACCTGCCACTCCTGACTGTGCTTGGATCCTGGAGCCAGGCGCAATCTTCACATGGCCTATGACTCCAACCTGACCTCCTAACTGGACACCATCACCAACTACTACGCTGCCAGAGAGACCAGCTTGTGCAGCAATCGCGACATCTCTGCCAATCTCGACATTGTGAGCAACTTGTATCAAGTTATCAAGTTTTGCTCCACACCGGATGATTGTATCATTGATTGTACCTCGATCTATACAGCAATTAGAGCCTATAGACACATTGTCTTCGATGATCACAGAACCAACATGCCTGATCTTCTTATAGCCTTTATCGTAGTAGTATCCGAATCCTTGACTACCTATAACAGTATTTGCCTTAATGACAACGTTGTTACCTATCTGAGCTTCAGCATAGATTTTTACTCCATCACCAATAGTACAATTTTCGCCTACCCTAACCTTATCCCCGACAATTACATGACTTCCTAATATAGTACCAGCTCCAATCCGCGCTGAAGGGTCTATGACACAATACTGCCCAGAGTAACAGGTATTATACGCTTCATCTGAGGGATCTAATACTAACGGATACAGCAAATCCTTCATTTTCTCTATAGCTACACCCATATCAGAGACTTTTATCAAAGTGAGATCCTTTGGGCCCACTTGCGTTTCTGACACTAATAAGGCCTTAATTTCTGGCGCAATAGTACTATTGGCGTACCTCAATTCGCTCGAAACGTAGGCTATAGAGTTAGCCTTCGGCTGGTCTAAGCTACACATCTCAGATATAGAGATGTCACCATCTCCAAGAACTTGGCCTCCTACGTGGGCTGCTATATCTGAAACTTTATAAATAATATATTCCTTTGTATGTCACAATTAAACAGCTAAACAGCAATATAAGTATCAACTGTTCAAAATAAGTTCAAAAAAACGCTATGCTAAGATTAGACCATCGAGATCTCAAAAAAATCATACTCATAGGAGATCGTATCCTAATCCAACCCTCTAAAGAAAATCAAAAAACCACCAGTGGTCTTTACCTACCTCAAGGGATACACAAACAGGAAGAACTCTACACTGGATATGTCATGAAAGTTGGACCTGGCTATCCGATCCCTGCCGTACAGGACATCGAAGAACCGTGGAAAGAGAAACGCGAGCAAGTTATGTACGTGCCTATTCAGCCAAAGCCAGGAGACTTGGCAGTATATCTCCAACAGAGATCACATGACATGGTCTTTAATAAAGAGCGATATGTAGTAGTACCGAATTCTGCATTAATACTACTCATACGTGATGAAGACATTCATCCCGAGTAGGTAGGGAAAACCAACTCAAATCGGTTTTTGGGATGGCCTTCCCTATTTCTTAATCTAAGATTACAACTTTTTCTATTTTATCCCCTGCCCTGATATCATCAATCACATCAAGACCATCGGTCACTTTACCAAAGCAAGTATGGTTGCGATCAAGGTGGGAGGTATTATTACGACTATGACAGATAAAAAATTGTGACCCACCAGTATTCCTGCCGGCATGTGCCATAGATAGTACTCCGCGATCATGGTGTTGATTGTCACCATCAAGTTCACAATTGATCTGATAGCCTGGGCCGCCAGCTCCATTCCCATTAGGACAACCTCCTTGGATTACAAAGTCTGGGATCACTCTGTGAAATGTCAGTCCATCATAGAACCCCTTCTGGGCGAGATCCACGAAGTTCTGAACTGTATTAGGCGCATCATCTGCATAAAATGACACTTTCATCAGTCCTTTCTCAGTATGTATTTCGGCTGTCATAATTCTGTTCTTTACAATGTGCGAAATAACAATAATTATATCTATGCAGTGAATTATTCATTTGTGATTTTAGCTAAAATATGACTTGAAGTAAACCTTTTGCTGTCGTAGAATTTCTAATCTTTATATTATGAGACTTCTCACAATACTATTTGTACTATGTGCATCTGCTGCTAAGGGCCAAACTGATCTGTCAATCAGTACACAAGTTTACCCGACAGGGGTGATTCCCGGTATACAGATCGATCACTTTATCAACAACGACCAAGCGCTACTGCTCCGCCTCGGATATCAAATCATAGATCATCGAGATCTTGGCGTACACGATGACGAGGTGGGTGATGGGTTTGGTTTCACGCTGGGATTCAGGAAGTACTTTACAGATCGCAATAGCAGATTCTACTTCTCAATAAAAAATGACGTATGGTTTAACACTATCGATTGGGTTGATGACCTCGATAGCGGAGAACAAGTAAACGGCACTACAGATATCACAGTACTCCAGCCGACCGCTGAGATAGGATATCAGTTTCTAGGCAATTCTGGTTTCTTTATATCACCATCTATAGCCTTAGGTGCCGAATGGAACGTATCTACGAGAGGAGAGCCTACAGGGCAAGGAGCAATATTACTAGTCGGTGTGCAGATAGGTAAACGATTCTAGGGGTGATTAGGCACAGTTAAACTAACAAGTAAACCATTAGTATTACTCACGGACAGTTCACCCCTCAACTGATTACTCAATGAGTTGATTAATTCCCAGCCGAAGGAACTACTCAGTGCCTCATCTAAATCTGTCTGAATTCCAGATCCATTGTCACTAATACTTAGATTGAGATTGTTATTTTCCAACTGTTTAAGCACAAAATTGATCTGACCAGTGTCTTTATGTTTGAAAGCATACTTGATACTATTAACCAGTAACTCATGCACTATAAGTCCAAGTGGAACTACGGTATCAACACCAAGTTGGATATCAGCAATATCTGTATGTATTGAAATATCCTTAGAAGAGATGTGATTCGCATCAAGTAAGATGCTCGACAATTTTTCAAAATACTCTTGAGTATATACTGTCCTGATATTCTCTTTCCGATATAAGAATCGATGGACGAGTGCCATAGTTTCTACTCGCTGCTTGCTATTGTTGATGGCCTCTAGGGCATTCTCATCTTCTATGTAATCGATCTGAAGGTTCAAGAGAGATGAGACTATCTGGAGATTGTTTTTAACTCTATGATGAACTTCATTTATTAACGTGTCTTTCTGCTCCAGTGAATTGGTGATGATATCATTCTTTTCAGTAAGAATTGCATTGTGTTTGGATCGTTGTCTCAGTAGACCCATAAATAGTCCCGCACTTAAAAGCGCGGCTACAAGCAGTGCGACTAAAATCCATCTCAAATTCTTTTCTCGAAGTAAGCTCTCTTCCTTACTCTTATTTTATTGATCGAGCAGTGCTATTTCATTTTGACTTTTTTGCAACAGTAATTGACGCTCTAAATCATCAAGTTTGGTAGATATCTCTTTCGAATAGATCTGCTTACGGAGGCTATCGGCAAGGATGCGTTTGAAATAAGCTTCTTGTATATTTCCATTATCGTAAGCGTACTCTGAATAGTGTTCAGCGGCATCCAGGATAGAAGCATCGTGATTAGCCTCTATGGCTTTCTGATAAGCCTGACGAATATGATATCCTTGATTGTCGTCTATGGACAGCCGATCGTTGATACGGTATTGACTCAGATGGGCAAAACTCTCTAATCGAGTGGAATTTACTCGTGGTGCATATTTCAATAGTGAATCAGCATAATTTTTAGCAAGCACAGTTTCATTTTCTGCCAGGGCCACAGTGAACATTAAGCTATATGATTCAGTCATATATTTAGGGGATCCTGTTGCAATCCATTTGGGTAGCGACTCCGCCATATACTCCTTTGCTTTAGTGATGTTATCATTTTTAAAGTAGGCTTCGGCAAGGTTCCTGATAACAGTGTAATATCCATATGGCAATTCATCTTGACTTCGAGCGGCATCGACGAATTCTTCGCCTAACTCTATAGCGGAATCATAGTCACCAAGCAACTCATAACTAATCATTGTTCTATTTGTGAGACTCCACATCTCATGGAGAGATTGAAAGGACTCTTGTATAGATCGTGCTTGGTATAAGTAGTCTAAAGCGGTATAATATCGTGATCTTGATCTTTCTAAGAAGGCATATTGACGAAAACAAGAAGCCATACCTAACGAGTCTTCCTGTGATTGATAATATTCCAAAGCCTCATAAATAAAATCACTGGCCTCCTCATATTTGCCCATTCTTATGTACGGGTTACTAGCTTCAGAAAGCGCATGCGCCAGTAAGGAATCATTAGGCAGGGCCCTGATAGAGTCTATAGCTCTGACATAAATATTCTTGGAGAGTTTATGGTTATAGATATGAGCCTTAGTTGCCAAATCTACTAACATCTGAGCCTGTTGAATGCGATCTGTTTCGTCGATGACCGCCTGCTCCATTTCTGAGAGCATAATATAATTTGCTTCGGACAATACGCCCTTAAACTCGATTACTTCTTGGCTAAACACTGGATTACAACAATATACATGACCCAATACAATCAAGGCTGAAACACAAACTGTGACATTCAGACCTCGTAAATAACTCGTCATGAATCTTAAATAGCGCACAAAGAATGACATGATGGTGAAATATCTTTATCCAACATATTCCAATCTCGAAATTATCATAAACAATCGATGAAATGTTGATAGAATCGACCAAATCGTACTTATTACCTGAGTTCATAGCTATTAATGGAGATTGATAAACTCAGATATAAGTATGATGAGGCCTATTATAAGTACTTAGTCGGAACATCGGCAGCGTTGCTCGATAATAATAGAAAGCCAATCTTGATTCTTTTGAATTTAGTTGTAATACATCTAAATTTATTATGTGATTGACCAATTTAAAAGAGCAGGTACCAATATACTTAGAGACACCAAGCTAGCATCGACTAACTATCAAGTGTCAATCGATTTTGTGAAGGAACATCGTATTTGGGAAGGAATCCTCAAATATTCTTGGCTAGGCAAATTCTTACTTGTCGCTGGTGTGATTGGTGGAATTACCTTTATAAAATTTGTCTTCAGCTATTGGAGCAACGTCGAAATGACAAGTGAATTATCACTAGCAAATGTAGGTTCGAGCTTGTCAGGATTTTTCACTGAAGGCTATTCCCTGTTTGTAGTCGGGGGATTTAAATATGTGGTTCTAATATTTATGGAAGTCGTCATATTTCATTTTGCCAGACGAACTCTAGAGATTAAGCTCGGTGTTGATATGGACACCTCTTTTCAAGCATTTATTAAGGCCCAGACACGCATGATTAGGGTAGTCTTTTATTCTTGGATCATGGAGACCATCATTACTTTCATCATTGTCACTATTGGGTTTTCAATTTTTGGACTCAGCGCCGTTGGTTCTGTTGCGACTTTTTTGATTCAATCTTATTTCTTGGGTTTTGCTATCATAGACAACTACAATGAGATGTATCATATGACTGTCAAACAAAGTCAGCGCTATGCTAATCAATACGCGGGTGTGACTCTTGTGGTGGGGATAGCCACCTATATACTTTTGATCTTACCGCTTGTCGGCGCTATGGTGGGTCCGCTAATAGGAGCTGTAGTGGCTGTCCTTACCATGCATGAGTTATATCTAAAAGATCAAAACATGGATTGGGTATTTGTTGAAAAAGAAAAAAGTTGATCACTTCAACACTCGCACTCTAATACCCTATTATAATATCGGATGATCTTATGTAGAGTATGGATATCTATATTATACATCCCAGTCTATGTTGCTTAAAAAGTCTGGTGAAGAGTGGACGCTCCCTAAAGTTAGGAGATGTCCAGAGGTACAGATGATAATCGACTGATAGACCAATCCACTGTGGAGCGAAAAGAAATCGAGTCATCAGATAATTTCGTTAAATATTATACTCCTTTTTGCCTCACGTTGATAGATGTTTTTATCTCTAACTTCTCTTTTGGAGCTGTAAGTATTTTTATTATCAGGACTTAGGTAACATTCAACTTGATGGTCAATCATCTTTAAGAAAGGAATCAGAAAGTCTTTGGTCTCACACTGTTCTAATTCACTTCGCCTTAGCAGGTTTAAGACCGTATAGACAGACTCTATAGTGCTCAAGCACAGGGACTGTGGTTGCTGTTTAATTATGAATTTTGATGTGATCGAATTATCAAAACTCACTCTGATTAATCTTTGCAAATTCTTGCTCTTTTTAAGCATTTTGCGAGCGAAGGACCACGTGCCATCGAGAATAAAGAGGTGCGACTGATCACCTAGAAAAGATACAATCTCTGAACTCTTTCGCTCTGATAAGTTGAAACTATCATTACCAGGATAGAGCAAATATGAGTTCTTCGTTGCGTCGTTAAGTATTTCATTTACCCTAATATTATTAGTAAAATCGATGCCAACGATAATCTCAGAGTTCTCTAGTTGAAGATGGGTCATGCGCCCAGTTCCTATCTTTTCTTTTCTATACTCTTTTGGGTGCATGAGAATGATAAATCGTGTCTTGGTGTGTATCGACTTAATGTATTTACAAAGACATGAACCCGTAGGTCTCATACAATCATAACATTTAGTTCGCGCACTCATTCTTCCTTTCTGCAAATTGAATCTCTTAATTCCTCTAAATAGCTATAATGTCTTGAATCCTTCTAGCGTCTGCCATAACAGGACCTACAATCGATATAGCCTAATTATAGATACTTCGGGTAAACGAAGTTAATAGAGGCAATGAGCCTCTAACACTTACTCTCTAATATACCCTTAACGATCTCTATTGTTATAAGATAAGTTGGTACAACGCCATCTAATCCTAAGCTACCTGATGCAAGCGTACTTCCTGTATGGAGTGGATTATCCGATGCATAATAGGCATATCTAACCTGTATATCAGGACTGACAGATTTTCTGATCTTGGAATTCGCCTGAATAGCCTTCTGATAATGGGCGCCTTCCATCTCCAGTCCGATGGCAGCCCAAGATGATTTATAAAAGTATCTAAGTATATCTTTATTCTGGAGAGAAGTTCCTAGTACCGTAATCATATTTCCTTCAAATACATCCACTTCTATATTCAGGAAATCATCCTTGCTCAATTCATTGGTAAATGGATAGTTATCTCCTCTACCTTCAATGACATGCGAAGTTGGAATCATAATATCACCCTTTTTACCAGACAGGGTACCCGCCTTACCCATTATGTTGACAGACTGAACATCCCATGGGATCTTCTTGCCATCATGATCTAAAGGCTTCAAGAGTTCATCCATAGTCTCATAAGCTTGCTCACCAAAAGCATAATCCATAACAATAATGATCGGTGTTACCTCACTACCCAATTCTGGACAGCTGACATTGTCCTTGAGGTAGTTCATACTGACCTCATCAATATCAAATATCTGTACAGATAGATTAGTGCCGGATTGGTCTTTCAATTCGTACATGCCATGGTCCAAGGCGTACTCTTTAACCTCCTCACGCAACTCTTCATTACGATCATCGCTCAACATGTGAGCTATCTCCATTACTGTTTTATCCTTGTGATCTGTGCCAAGTGCCTGACGTGCATAGACAAGATTCATCACACTATGCATGTTAGCGCTGATCACATGAACGGGTCTGTAGAATAGACCCTTGTCGATGAGAAATTTCTTGATATTGTTAGCCCACTTCTCTCCATAGATATGATGACCAAGCATCCGAACTAAAGCACTTGACATGCTAATCTCTCGATCGTTCTTATCCATAGACTCTTCTAGGCTGAGCTTGCCCATGGCATAGACCAGACTGAATAGGTCGTTGACCCCTCGGGCTCGAGCAAATCGCTCATATGCTTGTGCAGACTCCTCATAAGTGCGACCAAGTAGCGTACTCAGGTAGGTAAAACCTACTTGGATGTCTATCTCCTCTTCAGCATTTAGCTTGGCGATGATTTTCTTTATCGATTTCCAAGCTCGATTAATATTGCCTCGAGTGTCTATCGCATTGCGGCCGATTTTTTCTGCCTCATTATAAAGGAATGTTAGATGGGTCAGAATATCATACACATCGCTATTGCCGCGTGTCATCTCCACATACATCTGCTCTTCATCTATCCGATAACAATTTCTTCTACGCTTAGCTGGTATGAGTGGCTTAAATCCCGATTCTTCTAATCCCTCTCTACTGATAAGCTTGATATATCGGCATTCCTCTATACCCCGTGGTAATCTTTCAAATACATATAACAGGCCGTTGAGTTCTACTCGATTTGGGTCGCCAATGGAGCCATAGATTTCTGGATTAAGATCCAGTAAGGCTTCAATCATGGAAGAACCAGATCTTCCTCGTGGTTTGTATCTCCCACGCTGAATCAAGTGTCTCATCTCTATATAGAGACGATCAATTGCCGCTCTCGAGATATGCGCACGTGATGGCTGAGCTATTTCCATTGTAACCTTTCTTTGGTGTTTACATACAATAATAACACCAAGTATAGCCGCTTAACCGATCGTCGCAAGCAATTTTCTGCTAGTCCTTTACTATAGGATAGGAATTGTGTTGATTCCCACTGGAAATGTCGAGGTGATATACCCCACTCTGGAGATGAGATAAGTCGATGCTCTGGAGTCCTTCTTGCTGGGTTATTTTAAACACCAACTGACCACTCAGGTTATATAGTTGTAGCGTCGAGCTCTGTAAGCCTAGGTCCACATTGAGTAAGTCTATCACTGGATTAGGCCACAATTTAATATCACTAATCAGTGGATTGAAAGTCTGGCTAGCCTGACCACTAACAACTACGAATTCATCGAGATAAATATGGTCAGTATTGGCAGAAGCATCCAAGTAAATCCTAAATTGAATCTCGCTATTGTTGACAGCATCGAAAGTCAAGGCTAATGCCGTAGTTTGATCATTTCTGAAGTCGAACATGCTGCGATAAGTTTGGAGCGTATGCCAGAGACTGTCCCGTCCTCTATACTCGATAGTAACATCCTCGCCGAACTCAACACTCCATGCATAAAGTGACAGAGATACATCTATTGTACTGCCCAATGGGGTACTAATCCACGGCGATAGAATCATGTTTTTGTCAGAGTGATCCCTTAATCTAATTGAGCCACGACCTTCAGGAGAAAAACTGCCTTGATACCATGCCGCATCATCTGAACTAACACGCCATCGATCTAATCCTTCTTCAAAGTAAAATGCTGCCAATTCTCCAGGCTCTACTTCTTCCCCTAGCGTAATAAAACTAACTGTATCACTTATCACAACTAAGATCGAGTCGTTATATCCTTGTACCATCAAATCATACCGATTACTGGGCAACAAACCTATTAAAGTGGCAATAGTATCGGTTGTACTGATCATTACATCACCATCCAAAACAACATCATAAGTTATGGTGTCCACAAGAGTATCTACCCTACTCCAAATCAATGAAACCGTTTCCGCTGTTATGTTATTAATCGCGACAGCCAAGTGGCTGATAGAATCTGCTTGTTCTTGTATCTGTGTCACGTCGTCATAAGCCTCACCGACACCAACTGCATACCAGGCATTGGTCGTGGATATCTCCTGGATGCTGCCCTCCCCATAGATTTCCCGTGCTGCAAGTATTGCGCCTTGACGGGCATCATGAAAACTCGATGTTGTCCACAGATATTCTGTAAGATTCTTGTAGGCTATGGCAGCTGCCGCATTAGCTGTAATTCCTGTTACATGATAGTTATCTCCGTTATCATTGACCCCAGTTTCACCATTAGAGAGGATATAAAACCACTTATTTTGAACAGAAGAGTTGGTGTGGACACCACAAAAGTCATTGATTCCTACAGGTGCGCCGCACTCTGCATTAATCCAAGCCCTGCCTTGATAAGTATCAGGCAGATTGACACTATTGGGGTCCCGAAAACTCCTGGATCTTACTCGACTTGAAAGTCCAACCTGCTGCCCTGCACGCCAATCACATTTCCCTCTGGCAAAAAATTCTGACATCTCACCAAATATGTCTGCAAAGGATTCATTCAATGCACCAGATTCACCAGAATAACGCAGATCGGCAGTATGCTGGATTACGCCGTGCGTAAATTCATGACCCACTATATCTACAGTAGACATATCGTCATAATGTATACCATCACCTCCACCAAGCAGTAAGTTACCTTGAGTCCAAAATGCATTGCTAATTCCATCCCCATAGTTGATATAAGCTGATACTGGACTACCCTGATTGTCATAGGACTCTCGGCCATGCCTTAGGGCATAATAGTCCAATGTTGATCCAAGTGCATAATGCGCTTGCACGGCATCATGATCAGTTTGAAAGACGCTCTGATCTCCTTGAATCTCGCGACCAAATATAGTATGTGTAGCACTGTCAAGATCAAAAGTCCTGAAATCTAAGTTTGAATGACTCATATTATATATATCATCCACTAGATATGCTTCGGTGAATACTATACCATCATAAAGAGATCTCGCAATGACTGGTGTGTTGTGCGGAATAGCATGAGGTTCCCGATACAAAATTTCTCTTGTGGCTGCTGATATGTATACTATCTCAGAGCGACTCTGATCAGTATTATGCTCTATCGATACCTCATAAGTAGGATGAATTGATGAGTGTTGTGGATACAGCACTGCTGAAATGGACTTAACACTACCATCAATCTTCAATTGTGATGTGATAAGATCACGTGCTTCAGACTCCTTAAGCTCGAATCTGATCTGTATATCATCAAATTGATAAACACTGCCGCCAAAACCATATGGGTTAGTCACTACAATGCTATTGATAACCTTGTATCCTGCATAGAAGTGTTGTAATCGTGTTTTATCATCGTTAATTGCCAGTAGTTCATGGCTAACACTTAACCCTAAATGTTTTTTGACAGATGAAATCACACTGTTTTTATAACTCTCGTCGATGGATGTGAATCCTTGATAATGAGTGTATTGAGCTAAGGACTGGCCATATGACCAGAATACTAAAAATAGGAATGATGTGCTGAGAAGGAGCTGTTTCATCTAAATAGCTTTTCGCAGGCACTATTATCAGAGTCATAAAGATAGATTCTTCTGTCAAATAAATTACAAATATTTTACATATGTGTAATACCTAAAACAGTGTATCCATCTTTGATATTCTTACCTTTTCTCATATGACCTTAATAATCTTTACTTTCGCAGGTCTATAATTCTTTAATTCTCACGATGGTTTGGACTCTTTTTATTGCGATGATCATTTTATGCCTTGCGATTGATTTAGGCATATTCAATCGTGAAGCACACGTCATTTCTGTTAAAGAAGCATCCATTTGGACAACCATATGGATTACCATAGCCCTATCCTTTTCTGGAGTCATCTACTATATCTACTCCAATGGGCTGGTGGAGAACCCCGACAGTTTATCAGCTACAGATGCTATGTTGAAGTATGTTACGGGATACTTGATAGAGCTGTCGTTGAGTATCGATAACATTTTTGTGATTGCCGTAATTTTTGGATCATTCAAGATTCCTCAAGAATCACAGCATAGGGTCCTATTCTGGGGGATTTTAGGTGCTATAGTATTTAGAGCACTAATGATAGTGTTCGGGGTAGCACTAATCAACCAGTTTAACTGGATGATATACGTATTTGGACTCTTCCTACTGTATACCGCCTATAAGATGTTGACTTCCAAAAATGAAGAGTTCAACCCTCGAAATTCATTCGTTTTTAAGCAATTAAGGAAGGTGATGCCCATCACACAGACTATTGACGGTGAAAAGTTTTTTATTAGAAAGCGCCATATTCTTGCGGCAACACCCTTGTTTGTGGCGATGCTCGTTATCGAAGTGACAGATATCCTATTTGCACTCGACAGTATACCGGCTATACTTGCCATTACTTCAGACCCATTCTTGGTATTCACCTCCAACATTCTGGCAATTATGGGATTGAGATCGATGTATTTCTTCTTATCCAATATGCTCAATAGGTTCCATTATCTTGAGTATAGCTTAGTAGCGATTCTGACTTTTGTTGGGCTTAAGATGCTTGCATTACATTACGTACACCTGCCTGAATGGGCTTCCTTAGGATTCATAGTAGTAGCACTTGGAGTAGGAATCATTGCCTCTCTGCGAAGTCCGACTTCAAACCACTAGCAATCAACTTAATGCTTCTGCTCTGTAAGCCTCTATCTCGTCACTGCTGGTCGGAATATCGATGCCAAGCTTTTGTGCTCCTCCACCATTAATTGCATAATCATCCTCTAATCTGATGCCACCAAGGTCTTGCCACCTCTCTAGTTCCTTATAGTTGATAAAGTCCTTGTACATCTTCTCCTTACGTCTCTTATCAATCAGATCTGGGATAAAGTAGATGCCTGGTTCTATTGTTATGCAAAATCCCTCTTTAAGTGACTTGCCAAGCCGGAGGGACCTAAATCCAAATTCCTGACGGCGCTTTACCGACTTACTGTAGCCAATGTTTTCCTC
Source organism: uncultured Saprospiraceae bacterium (assembly GCA_964489125.1). Taxonomy (GTDB): domain Bacteria; phylum Bacteroidota; class Bacteroidia; order Chitinophagales; family Saprospiraceae; genus GYS-P2D. The sequence goes on along the minus strand of CAZAXY010000012.1, from coordinate 5,158 downwards.
ACCGAGATTTTCCATATCATGAACATCCAGTCCGATCATATGCCCCAATCCATGTGGAAAGAACATAGTGTGAGCGCCTGCCTCTACAGCTTCTTCGATATCTCCTTTCATAATGCCTAAGTCTTTAAGTCCAGAAGCAATGACTTTAGAAGCCCCAATGTGGACATCTATATTATTAGTTCCAGGCTGCGACATTGCTACTGCTTTGTCATATGCGGCATGAACGATGTCATATATGCTCTTTTGCTGGGCGCTAAAGGCTTTACTAACCGGAAAAGTCCGAGTGATGTCTCCAGCATAGTGACTCGGAGCTTCACATCCTCCATCGTAGAGGATCATGCCTGTATCTTGTAGTTCATTGCCATACTCATGATTGTGCAGGACTTGACCATTGGTCGTTAGAATTGGGGGATAGGAGAAGCTCACGTTGTGAGACCATGCGGCTTGTGCGGCAATACTGACTAAGTCATATTCTTTCATACCAGTCCTAGCAGCCTTCATCACATTTAAGTGCATCTGGTGAGACAACTTAGAGGCGATGTCCATTTGTACGAGTTCTTCCTGGCTTTTTATCTCTCGTTGCTTATATACGGCACGTATAAGTTTATGAGATACTCGTTTAGTTATTTTTCTGTTCTTTCTCCCAGTAAGCTTAGATAGCAATACAACGTGGTCGTCTCTATATGGCGGGAGGTAGTGCACCTCAGCATCTATATACTTGATAATATCGACTCGCGATTTAACACGTTCCATACCCGACGCATCAGCCAATTCATGAAGCGATGGTACTTTGCCAGTCCATATGATATCATCAATGGTCAACTCTGTTCCAAAGAGATAGCTGCGACCTTTATCGGCATCAATAAGAGCTATCAATCCGGGTTGATCAATACCGATGTAATAGAGAAACGTACTGTCCTGCCTGAAGGGGTATGCATTGTCTTGGTAATTCATCCCTACATAATCATTTCCAAGAAGGAGTATTCTCCCACTGCCCATAGATTTCATCAGCAGATTGCGACGAGCGACATAGGTATCCTTAGAAAATGCGAGTGTAGAACTGGCCATTAGACAGTTGTTTAGTTATAGGAAATGTAGGTCAAATGAAAGTAGCAAGAATTGTCATGCTACTCTTGCGTTATGGTTAAATTTTTTGCGTTAAAAACTATCGAATCATAACAGGACTATCCATATGAATAGGTATAATCACGTTGCAAGGGAGGCCAAATGGCCTTACTATCTATTGAGCATGTTCTCCTTGAGGTTCATGAGTTCCATCTCGCTGAAGTATAATACTTCACGAGGCTTACTGCCTCGAGCTTCGCCAACGATACCCAATGCTTCTAGCTGGTCCATGATACGTCCAGCTCGATTATAGCCGAGTTGAAGCTTGCGCTGCAACATTGAGGTAGAGCCATGCTGATTAGATACTACTAAGGCAGCAGCATCCCAAAACTGTCCATCAAGATCTGACATAGAGAGGGTTTTAGTACCAGCTTTGTCTTCATCAGTATTGTATTCTGGCAAGTAAAATGGTTCTCCAAATCCTTGCTGATCTCCTATATGATCAACTATTTCTTCTACTTCTGGCGTATCTACGAATGCACACTGCAATCTCACCACGTTGCCGCCAATAGAGAGGAGCATATCTCCACGCCCTATGAGTTGATCGGCACCACCACCATCCAGTATGGTTCTTGAATCTATCTTACTCGTCACCTTAAAGGCTAATCGTGCAGGGAAGTTCGCTTTAATTACACCCGTTATGATGTTAACTGATGGTCGCTGTGTTGCAATGATCAGATGTATACCGACTGCACGAGCAAGCTGGGCGATACGAGCAATTGGTAGCTCTACTTCTTTGCCTGCTGTCATGATCAGATCTGCAAACTCATCAATTACCAATACGATAAATGGCATAAATTTATGTCCATTCAGCGGATTGAGCTTGCGAGCCGTAAACTTGGTGTTATACTCTTTTATATTTCTCGCTCGAGCTTTCTTCAAGAGATCGTAACGCTCATCCATCTCAATACATAACGAGTTGAGCGTATAGATCACCTTACTGGTCTCTGTAACTATCGGCTCATCTTCATTAGGGAGATAGGCTAAGAAGTGCTTATTAATCTTGCCGTAAGGGAATAACTCCACCTTCTTAGGATCGATCAGTACTAATTTAACTTGACTTGGATGCTTCTTATAGAGTAATGACGATATAATCGTATTAATACCTACTGACTTACCTTGACCTGTAGCACCTGCTATCAGTAAGTGAGGCATCTTAGCTAAGTCAGCAACGAATACCTCATTGGAAATGGTCTTACCCAATGCGAGTGGCAAGTCCATCTTTGCATTTTTAAACTTGTCTGATTGCACTACCTCCTTAAATGAGACGATCTGACTTTTCTTATTCGGCACTTCGATACCGATGGTTCCTTTGCCAGGTATGGGTGCAATGATTCTGATGCCTAGTGCTGCAAGGCTTAGTGCGATATCATCCTCGAGGTTCTTAATCTTGGAGATCTTAACTCCTGGCGCAGGAACGATCTCGTACAAGGTCACTGTAGGGCCGATCGTAGCCCGGATCTTAGTGATTTCAATCTTATAGTTTAATAAGGTCCTGATGATCTGGTCCTTATTAGCTTCTAGTTCGGTTCTGTCTATCTCGACCTTCTGGTCGCTATAATCTAATAGTAGCTCCAGAGGTGGGAACTTATAAGACGATAATTCGAGGGTAGGATCAAACGGTTCTAAATGATCCTTATTCTCCTCAGTAATGAGGAGGTCTGGGGTGGTAGATTCCTCTGGATTAGTAGTAGTTTCAAGAGTGAAGTCAGAAACCTGTTCTTCGATTTCGGCCTTCTTCTTGGCGCTAGTGGGGGATATACCAAATTGTTCAATTTGGATTTCTTCAAATGGTTTTTTGGCCTCCTCTGAAGGCTCTCCGACCATAGTATCAGGAAGCTCAAGCTCTAAATCGCCTGATCTTGCCTGATTACTACCCATTTTTGGGCTGGTCATGGATTCGGTTTTAGGAATGGCCACTTCATCGCTGAAGTCGGGCCTTAGGAAACTATCATCGGTTCTCGGTTTGAGCGCAACTTCACGCTCTTCAGAAGGCTTCGCAGTTACAGCGGAGTTCTTACTCTTTCTAAATCTTAATATTGAGGGATTGAATTTTAATGCTGATGGTATCTTGAAGCTACCTTGAGGTGTTGCCAAAGAAATCGTCTCGAGAGATGGGTTAAACTGCCATACTGCCCAGGCAATTACTACGAACAATAACATGATCACCAGTCCTGTCGTACCAACAAAGTTCGTCAACCAATACACCATATTATTACCGAAACTGCCTCCTACTGGAAAGCTTGCACGCTGAAAAATCAATGCCAGCGCAACAGAAAAGAAACACATGGCGAAAAAACTCTTTTGAAAAAATGGCCACGCCTTAATTATAGGTATGCGTTGTATCAGATGTCTTCCCGCATTGAATATTACTGGAACCATAAAAAACACCGCAACACCAAATCCCCAATAAATGAAAAAACTGGAGATCACGGCACCAAGTCTACCGAGCCAATTCGTAACGACTACGTCGCTCTCAAATAATATCGCCCACGATAATGCTAATACAGAATCTTGGTCTGCTCTCCAAGTGAATATATAAGAGCTACATGCTATAAATAAGTATAGTGCTACAAGGATCAAGGCAATGCCTAGGATCTTAGTTATTCTACTATCAGTTGTCTTTTTCTTCTTCTTCGTTTTCTTAACCTTAGCGGCCATCTCAACATATTATTATAAATGCGAATATATTAACGATAAGCATAACTCAAAGAATTTAGAAAGAAATATTTACTGATTATCAGCGATTTATATTTGTACAAATAATGCAATATGTATGAATCCTTGAATGATACCCTTTTATACATATATTTATTTCTCTTAAAAAGACGATCTACATCAGATGCTCACACAGAATGAATATATACGCTATAGTCGTCACCTGAATCTGCCAGATTTCAGCCTGGAGACACAGTTGCAATTAAAAGCGGCTAGAGTCTTGGTTATAGGGGCTGGGGGCTTAGGTAGCCCCATGTTGTTGTATCTGGCAGCAGCTGGCGTCGGAACTATAGGCATCGTCGATGATGATGTCGTAGATCTATCTAATCTCCAGCGACAGGTATTATACGACACAACAGATCTTGGCAAGCCTAAATGTGAGATTGCAGCATTGCGACTGTCCGCACTTAATCCTGATATAAGTGTATACGCTCACAACATCAGGCTCAGCAGTGACAATGCGGAAGACATACTCTCAGGATATGACATAGTAGCTGACGGTACAGATAACTTTGCCACGAGGTATCTGGTCAATGACGCCTGTGTACTCTATCATAAGGTCAATGTCTATGCATCTATATATAGGTATGAGGGACAGGTGTCCGTATTTAACATGTTGATGCCTGACGGTAGTAGGAGTGCTAACTATAGAGACTTATACCCTACACCTCCACCTCCAGATGCTGTACCAGACTGTGCAACGGGAGGTGTACTTGGAGTTCTTGCTGGCACAATAGGCTCTCTTCAAGCCAATGAAGTCATCAAGATTATCACTGGTTCTTCAGAGCTATTAGCAAACAAACTCATGATCTATGACTCTCGTGAACCATCTATGCGTAACATACATTATAAGAAGAGTTCCAAATCTGAGATTACAAGTCTCATTGATTATCAGCATTTTTGTGGGACGAAAACAGTAAAAGAAAATAACATGTCAGCACTACAAGAGATTACAGTACAGGAGTTACAAGCATGGCAAAAAGACAATAAGGACTTTCAACTCATAGACGTTCGTGAGGGGCACGAGTATGAATTTGCTAATATCGGTGGTGAACTCATTCCTCTCGGCGATATTATGGGATCCCTTGAGAAAATTGATGCTGACAAGACCAAGGTAATCATGTGTCGCAGCGGTGGTCGCAGCGCTGCAGCTATCAATGCCCTACAACAAGCGGGTCTTACTAATCTCTATAATCTTAAGGGAGGAATCTTAGCTTGGTCTCGAGATATTGATCCGAGCATACCGCAATACTGATATCATTTATACTTTAAATGATTCATCACAAAATCACCTATTTTCTTCATGTGACGTTAT
>CAZAXY010000011.1:19246-49211 GCA_964489125.1 uncultured Saprospiraceae bacterium | reverse complement strand
GTCCTACTGATGCCATCTCTGAGTCAGGATATATCCTCGATGCCAGCAAGTGTATCTCGTATCTAACCATTGAGTTACGAGATGAGATCCCTAATGAGTTTCAAGAACAGATGGAAGGCTGGATGTTTGGCTGCGATATCTGTCAAGATGTATGTCCATGGAATCGCTTTAGCACCACTCATCGGGAGCCAGCTTTTGAGCCTAAGGAAGGACTATTGGACATAACCAAATCTGAGTGGACCGAATTGACACAAGAAGTGTTTAGCAAGGTGTTTTCGAAATCGGCGGTTAAGAGAACTAAGTTTAAAGGATTGAAAAGGAATATTGAGTTTTTGGGGTAACAATGTCCTTTCAAGCACCATTTGGAAAGGTCGACCGCTATAACATCCAAAATGTCGTGAACAATGGTCAAAAAGTCTTCGTCGTTAAAGCTATTCGGTTCTTGATACATCATTTTGATACCACTAGCTATATCATCACTTATATTAACGGGGGTAAATCTTGATTTACAACCAGTCTTTAATACTCCGACACATGGAGGAATCTCATGGATCCAATTAGAAGTTCGGTATTACAATTATTTACCTTGAACATAGCATTAAGATAAAATTGCAGTGAAACTCCCTGGATCAGGACAATTCTCCTTGTAATATTCTAAATCGCTCATAGCACACACTCCTGGATAATCCCCGCTCCAATCACCCATATCTTTAATTACTTGGAAGTGTAGATGTGGCGGCCAGCCACCATTCTCTGTACGATCTCCGAGGCTTGCAAAGGGTGTTCCTTGAGAAATCTTTTGCCCGACCTGCCACTGATCGTAATATTCACTACTCAGATGACCATAAAGGGTGTGATATACGCCATCTGCTGACTCATGTTTCAAGATGACCGTATAACCGTAGTCTAATTGCTGATCATTGTAGGCAAAGCTATGGATGACGCCATCAAGTGGTACATATATCTGATGACCTGCTGGCGCCCAGATATCTATGCCCAAGTGTATATCACGTCGCTCCCCAGTGGTAAAGTGATCGCTTAATCCATATAAATTGCGCTGTTCTAAGTAACCTCCTATCGCATACTGAGCAAGGTGCTGCGCTTTATAGTTATCGATATAGCTTGATAAATTCTCATAAGTGATCTGACTTGGTAGTCGACTATTCGTTATGGATAAATCAATGACTAAAAACGATTTACCAATGGAGTCAGGGCCCATGATCGAATAGGTATTTTGACCTAATGACCCAATATCACTCATACCTCAATGACTCTATCGGATCAAGTCTTGAGGCCTTCATGGCTGGGTAAATCCCTGATAATACACCAACGACGAGACATACAAAAAATGCAAAGATTATCCATGCCCACGGAATGATGAATGAATTACTATTCATAATACTTTCAAAAGTCCATTCCACAGAACCAGTCCAGACTCCCATCAATATACTTAGCACATTGCCTACTATGATGCCAAATATAACGCCAATCAACCCTCCGATCTGCGTGATCACAACTGCCTCAGTCAAAAACTGAATCATGATATTTTTTCGCTTGGCTCCAAGTGCCTTAGATACTCCAATTTCTCGTGTTCGTTCTGTAACTGAAACTAACATGATATTCATCAAACCAATTGATGCCCCCAGGAGCGTAATCATTGCTATTGTGATCGACCCAATCTGTAGTACTTGAGTATTCTCATTGAGGGTGCTCATGATGCTATCACTTGTCCTAATTTCGAAATCATTTTCCTCGGAAGCCTTAAGCTTTCGGATATTACGCATCGGCCCTATTGCCGCCATCTTAGCATCATCAATTTTTACGGCATCCTTAACGGACACATTTAAGGCATATCCCTTAGTTGCATATCCATACAGCTGCTTGGCTTTAGTGAGTGTGATAAAGATCCGCCGATCCTGACTCTCACCGAATGTGCTTCCCTTCGCTTCAAGAATGCCAATTACCTTATATCTGGCAGCATTAATCTGAATAATTTTATTCATGGCTCGCTCTGGCTTTTCGTCAAAGAGCTCCTTGACTATGTCCATCCCAATGATTGCCTTCTGCGATCCTTCATTAGCCTCAAGAAAGGTAAAGTTTCGACCTTCCTCGAGCTTGTAGTTAGACACCTTGAGGTAGTTTTCATCGATACCAAATATCCGCACAGTAGGATTGGTGACTTCTTCTCCATAGGCAATCTCGGCACTTCCGGTGCAGAATGTAGAGATTGAGACCTCCGTACCTGGAAACTCATAGCGCTCCTTGAAATCCGTCGCCTGAGCATAATAGATCGACTCTGCAGACTTTCGCTGCCTACCGCCTTGGTTACTCCTAATTGTTTCGCTGGCAGGTCGTATACTAATGGAGTTGGCTCCAAGTCTATTGAAGCTATCGCTCATAGTCAAGAGTATAGAATCAATAGCCGTCAAGATACCCACCAAGCAAGTTATACCCACTGCAATAATCAGTAGTGTCAGTGCAGTCCTCAAAAAATTAGATTTTAAGGAGTAGAGGGCCATCCTTATGTTTTCTGCTAAATTCAAGCGGTCATCTTAAGACTTACAAGATAGAAGACATTAAACAAACTCATGCTCGCCGACTAAGACATTCTAAAGTTCTTTTGTATGACAGCTAATACTTCGGGATGGATATGTCCATTGGAAGCAATCAATTGTTCGCCATAAATATAGTCGTCACTACCAGCAAAATCTGTAATTGTCCCACCTGCCTCTGTAATCAATAGCGCACCCCCAGCTACATCCCAAGCATTCAAGGTAGTCTCATAATAAGCATCAAATCTCCCACATGCCACATAAGCCAGGTCCAATGCAGCTGAGCCCATACGCCTTAAGCCCCTTCCGAATCTCATCATGTGACCAAGAGTCCTAATCAGAGGTGCAACGTCATCTACCTCATATGGAAACCCAGTGGATATTAATGAATCAGAGAGTTGAGAAGTACTACTCACATGAATAGGCGAATCATTCAGATATGCTCCACCACCCTTAGTCGCAGAAAAAAGCTCCTCCGAATTAACTTCAAGTACTGTGCTCAGCATCATTTCGCCATGAATCGACAAGGCCACACTGACTGCAAAATGAGGGATGCCGTGTAAAAAATTGTTAGTGCCATCCAGTGGGTCGATGATCCACAGTATATCTGATTTAGATTGCTCGGTGGTTTCCTCTTCAGTGATAAATCCGGCACCATCTACGAGCGAACTGAGGCTGTCGACCAGCATAGTCTCGGCAGTTTTATCTACGTACGAAACCAAACTGTTATTTCCTTTGGTTTCTATTTCACCTTCTCTAACCTTGCCGACTTCTTTCTTGATAAAAGTTCCAACTTTGCGGACTATTGGTTTGAGCTGTTCACAGAGTCCTTTATAATCGTGAGATGGCATCAAGTAGTATTATATCCTAAAATTAGAGTTTAAAAATCATCTATCTCTATGAGCCGACGACGTAAGCTTGAAAAATTTGCTGACATACTCAACTATGATCACGTCTATGAGTATTCAGAAATTGGCAAATCAGTTCTTAAAGCTAATAAGTATGACTATATAGACCTCCGTGGCAAATGGAGGTCAGAAGTCTTTGGTAATGATAATCCGCTATGTGTTGAACTGGCCTGCGGTCGTGGAGAGTATACACTAGGTCTGGCTGAAAGATATCCTGACAAAAACTTCATCGGTGTCGATATCAAGGGTGCGCGCATCTGGCAAGGCGCTACCAAATCCAAAGAACAAGGTATAAGTAATGTTGCCTTTCTAAGGATTAGGATAGAACAGATCGAACTCTACTTTGAAAAAGGGGAAATTGATGAGATCTGGATCACGTTTCCAGATCCATTTCCTGCCAAAGAAAATCGCCGTACCACTTGTGAAGCATTCCTCGATCGTTACCATCAAATTGTTAAAAACGAAGGCAAACTCAATTTAAAAACAGATGATGATGACTTTTTTAAATACTCCGTAAATACTATAGAAAAGAATAAAAATTACGAGATCATATATAAAAACAATAACATATATGGTCAGGAGCTATATACTCAAGATTTGGACATAAAAACTTACTACGAGCTCGAACATTTGGCCAAAGGTAAAACCATCAAATATTTGCTTTTTGTCAAAATAGGGTGAACTTTGCAGTATTAAATTTTGTATTTGCCCTTAATTAAACATTTGGTTATGAAAACGAGTATGGCATATAGATTATTCAGATTGTACTTCAACTCTAATTCTGACAATCACGAATTGTTCGGAAACAGAGTTCACAATCCTTTAAATGGCACCCATAAAAGCGATTTTTGGGCTAATAACGCTGAAGTACTATTAAGAGGTTCAGCAGTGATTGCATTAGGTATTGCATTGATGTATGCATTCCTAATCGCGTAGAGCAGTTCATCCGGACTTATCTCCTATTACTAAGAATACATGTGCTAGAAGTGATTCCATCCTTGAGCCTTGAGCTCATGGATGTTTCCTCCAGTGGTGTGCAAGCTGAGCTTGTCAGCCTTAGGAGTAATTTCCCCTATGATTACGACATCAGGCATGAATCTGATTTTGTCTAAATCTTTGGGGTCAACAGTAAATAGTAGCTCATAGTCTTCACCACCATTGAGCGCACAAGTGACTGGGTCTAGGTTGAACTCAAGAGCCAGTTTCTTGGCCTCTTCTTTTATAGGAATCTTACCTTCTTCTAAGAAAGCGCCAACATCGGAGTGCTTGCAGATATGCATGATGTCAGAACTGAGCCCATCCGATATATCAATCATGGACGTCGGTGTCAGATCAGACTTATTAAAATACTCTACAGCATCCTTGCGTGCCTCAGGCTTAAGTTGACGCTCGATAACGTATGACTGATTGCTGAAATCTGGCTTGATCGTGCTATCATTCATAAATAGCTGTTTCTCTCGTTCAAGTAATTGAAGGCCCAGATATGCTGATCCAACATCGCCTGTTACACAGACTATATCCCCAACTTTTGCGCCCTGACGATAGGCTATTTTATCTGGTTCTGTTGTGTGACCTATCGAGGTAATACTCAGTGCCATACCCTTAAGATTGGAGGTTGTATCACCACCAATTAAATCTACCTTGTATAGGTCACATGCCGTCTTGATTCCTTCATACAACTCTTCGAGAGCTTCGACCGAAAATCGATTAGATATGGCCATACTCAATGTAATCTGATGTGGGATCATGTTCATCGCATATATATCAGACAAATTAACAACTACCGCCTTGTATCCCAAATGCTTAAGAGGACTATAGACTAGATCGAAGTGTATCCCCTCAACGAGCATGTCAGTACTGATAGCCGTATATCCCTCACCATGCTTTATAATGGCAGCATCATCGCCTATTGCTTTGTGTGTAGACTTGTTATACTTCTTAAAGCTCCCAGTCAAGTGATCGATCAAGCCAAATTCTCCTAATTCTTTGACATCTGTTCTCTTCATACTATTGCTTTATATATAAGTCGTAACGCTGCGGATTAACGCGCTTGGCTTCACTCAGAAAATAACTCAAACTATCACGTTGACCAAGTTTATTGTATAACAGTGCAAGGTTGATGTTTGCCTCAAAATTGTCCTTGTCCGCATCGTAATAGCTACGTAGTTTTTGCTTTGCCGATGTATTATTTCCGCTTTTCAGATCATCTGAGTATCCAATGCTCGCTTTGCTCGGTCGCTTGACAATGGCACACATCGGCTTATCATTGACATCGATAGTATGTATTGTACCTGATGGTGGGAATTGATCATTCTTGAGTTCTGCTTGGTCGATATATACATTGACATAAATAGCATAATCCCAATCCCTATTCAAGCGATCGTAATATCGAGTGTAGTAAGCTTTTACATTGTCATAATTACGAGTGTAATACCTGCCCGAATGACCATGATTAGTGGCCAGTATGATCTCGTCATGATCATTGATAATTCCTTCTTTTTCCATCCATTTAACTGCCGGCCAATAGCTGTGCATGTAATAATCCATCTCATAGTTGCCATACTTAGAGTCGATGCCTCCAGAGATCTCATTGAAGTAGACATATTCTACAGGGTGATTTTTAGCGATATGCCATATGGGATGAATACAGAGTAATCCGATTACACCAAACGAAGCATACTGAAGATTGACATTCTTGACCACAAGAGATTTAATGGCATATCTGTATCCTGCAGCAGACAAAATCACCAGCGGCGGATATACGAATATGAAGTGTCTCCATCCTCCATAAACATTGCTATCGCCCAGGATTGCATAAGCGACTGGAAACACAATTGAAAACAACAGACATAGAATAACGAATGTGCGCTTCTTAGTGCTATGCTTGTAATAGGAAAATGGCAATATAATCAGGCCTAATAGCACGACCAATGGGATGCTGAGATACATCCATTTATAGATATAGTTGGATGGTAACTCGGTAGATGTGACATTGACCCCTTCGAACAATTGTCTTATCCCAATGGCGAAATCTGACATGATATCGAGGGACTTTAGGGGATTCTTCAATGGTGCTTCTAGGGCGAAAGGCCAGAATACTACCATCAAAACATAGGCCACGACGCATGCTACTACTCCTTTTAAAAATATCTGCCCATAGTCCGGCCAATGTTCTTTGGCAAAGGCACTACCACCACGTCGTATCAAAAATCTTCCCAATACAAATAATCCAAAGTATGGTATCAAGAGTAGGCCGCCGATTCTAAAGTTGAGACAAAGTCCTATCGCCAATCCAACTTCTAACGCCTGTCTCCATGTAGGCTTAGGCAGGGCATCGCAAAAGCGAAAAATTGAATACAATCCCAAGATATAGCCAAATGCAAAAGGAATATCCTTAGGATTGTTAAAACTGTGCCCCAGAAACTTGGGTGATATCAACAAAAAAACAAAGGTCAAAACCGCTGAGGTCAGGCCAAAATATCTCTTCGCGATAAAGGCACTGATCAAGGCAATCAACCAGCCAATGAGGCCATTGAATATATGCCTTAACTGGTGAGGATCACTATAACCCGTGACTCGCTGTGCTAGCTCTACCCCCGCATCAAAAGTGAAGTTGTATGCATAATCTGGACCTCTAATTTCTTCTTTATACGTCTTGTCTTCACCGAAAGATGTGAAGAAGTTGATCACTCGATCACCATACTTAAAGTGGATGTCTTCATCACCACTTATGGAGGCAGACATACTTAGCACAATGACTATAACTGCCGAAGCTAGCAATAGTCCCTTTATGATCATATTTTGGTTGGTTGACATGCTTATTTGTTGATTACTGTATATTGAGTAGAATCATTCATTCGAGTATTAATCTGACCTTCTATTTTTCTAAATCCATAGATCACCATGATGCCAATCACAAAGAAACCCAAGGATATGATAGCCATAATAATCAGAGACAACATGAGCTGACTCGTCCACCCCAATATAGCACTCTCCATGATGTACTTCTTATAGAGGATCACGCCGACACACCCTAGGATGAAGGCGAAGATGACCATGAACAGCTTCAAGAAGACAATAAACAGGTCCTCAGCGTACTCGATAAATGACTTGAAGCCATGTAATACCAGCGAATCAAAATTCATCTTGGATTGTCCATCAATCCTCTTGCGTCGATCATATGGGATGAATCGTTTAGGATAATTAAGTTTAGATATAAAGGCCGAGTAATGGACAAATTGCTTATCAGAAATCTCCAGTAATACCTGCTTGCTGATCATAGAATAATTACCAAAGTTCAACTTCTTCCCAGTCACGACATAAAACAATAGCTTGTAGAACGTATAAAACACCTTAAATTTAACTGACTCTTTACGTCGCTTGCGTGATACGAATACAATTGGATCAGACAAACTATCTACTAGCTCCATTATCGCATTAGGATCATCCTCGCCGTCTGAGTCCATGACCACGAGATGGCTGATATCAAGCGATTTACAATAGTTCAGTCCTTGCGCAATCGCACCCTGATGGCCCTTGTTATGTGCCAAGAAGACAAGATCTAACTTGATTGATGATTGCCACTCCAAGTTCCTCAGTAGGTCTCTGGTTTCATCCGTACTGCCATCATCTACGATGACTATCTGGAAGTCGTGACTAGTTGACTCCAGGATGCTCTTTAATTCATCAAGAAATGTAATGATTACCTGCCCCTCGTTGTAGCAAGGGGCTAATATGCCAATGGTTGACTTACTCATGATATGTACCAATCACCACATAAAGATAGAGAGTCAGATGAGATTTTTTTTAATATGTTATTATATTACTTGTAATCAATAATATGTCAGGCATGAAAAATGCCCATCATAGTACTCTATTTAATAGTGTCGATCAGGATTGTAATGAAGCTCCGAGGCCAAAACTTCTAATAGTCTCGTCCCACAATGCGCTAGGTTGTGGCATAGCTGTATATGTTAGTTCGGTTTCTTGACAGTGATACTCATAGGCATGTAGCATAATGCTTCTATCTTTTTGAGCCCGTCGCGCTCCATACTTTACATCTCCTTTAATAGGCGCGCCAAGATGGGCCAGTTGTGCTCTGATCTGATGAAATCGCCCTGATAGTATTGAGACACGTAGCGCTGTATAATTGTCGAGCTGGTGGATTTCCTCTACGTCAATTGATACAGTTTTATAGCCATCACGGCGCTCTCCAGATATATATGCTTTCTTACGATGGGCATTTCTACTATGATAATGTTGATATGTTCCAACTTTAATTTCGTCGGACTTTTGTACTATAGCGATGTATTTTTTTGTGATGGTATATGTAGAATAGGCTTTCTGAACTCTGGGTCTTAGGCCCATAAGTACCAATCCACTAACTGGACGATCGATTCGGTTTATTAAGAATAATCTTCTTCCTAGCGTCTGGCTCATGATCTTTATGCATGAGTCATCATTGCTCTTATCGCCTTGTACAGGAATAGTCACTGGCTTGTTGACAACGACGAGTTCCTCGTCCTGATGAATGACCCATGAAGCTGGATTACTTTTGTCTGTTGTCAATTTCTTCATAGTCTATATCGATGACCTTGGTATCATTTTTATCTGTATCAATCCGTTTAGGAGGAGATATCATACGATACAACACATAGCAACAGACTGCAATCATGGCGAATTTTATCATCGCAGGAACACATTGTTAATTCAATCACAATGTATTAACTATATCTCTTAAGTGTTTTTCTATTCTTACTTTTGTTACTCAATACACCATTGATGCTGAAAAATCTGTCCTTTACACGCATAATTTCACTCGTTGTTTTTTTTATTGCCACTGGAGTCTACCTCTTTTCGGTAGAGCGAACTGGTAGTTTATGGGATTGTGGTGAGTTTATCCTCGGTGCTTACAAGATGCAAGTGGTTCACCCTCCTGGGGCGCCAATGTTTTTATTGGTGGGAAGAATATTTGCACTATTCGGTGATATTACCTCTTCTGATCCGAGCAATATCGCCTTTGCGGTCAACTTCATGAATGGTATGTTATCGGCTATGGTGGCAACTTTTGTAGCCTCCATAACAATGATGCTGACTAAATATCTAAATCTGGCTAGTGAGGATAGCCTTTCTTATAAAATACAAGTTGGCGGCGCAGGGCTGGCCGCAGGTTTAGCGACGGCATTCTGTAGTACCGTCTGGTTTTCAGCTGTAGAAGGCGAAGTATATGCCATGTCTACGTTCTTTACAGCACTTACTTTCTGGACTGTGGTGAAGTGGTACACACTTGAGGATACCATTAAAAATGATCGATGGCTCGCACTTGCAGCCTATAGTGCTGGCTTATCTATTGGAGTTCACCTACTCAGTCTACTTACATTTCCAGCACTGGCTCTATTGGTTTATTTTAAGAAGGTAAAAGATGTTAAGCTTCTCGGGCTTGCAGGGGCCTTTGTAGCTGGTGCAGCGCTCATACCATTGATTCAAAAGTTGATCATAACTGGTATTCCATCGCTTTGGTTGGGTATGGAAAAAACCCTTGTCAATGGTATAGGCATGCCCTTTCAGACTGGTATCATACCTACTTTATTGATTGTAGGGGCAGTTTTCTTTGGTCTTTTCAGATATGCCTATCGGAAACAGAATAGAATTCTTGAGCTCTTCACTATGTGTGCTATGCTCGTTTCTATAGGCTATTCTACAATTGGTGTCGTTGTTATACGAGCCAATGCGGACACTCCAGTTAATATGAATGTACCGAGTGATGCTTCACGATTGCTTCCATATATCAATCGTGAGCAGTACGGTGAGCGGGCACTATTATATGGTCCGTCGTATGAGGCAAGTCCTGTAAGCTACGAAAGGAAAGATCGGTATGGTCGCGAAGACTTGCCCCCTTACTATAGCACTACTGCCAATGACGAGGAGTACATTGTAGTCGATGAAAAAATAAAACCTGTCTATGATGGCAAGGACAAGATGTTGTTTCCGAGAATCTCTGATCCTAACTTAGGAAGGCCAAGGCTTTACAGAGAGTGGTATCAATCAATATTTGGAGAAGAGGGAGCCAAACCGAGCTTCGGATTCAATGTAGCATTCTTTATGAAGTATCAGGTAAACTGGATGTACTTCAGGTATTTCGCATGGAACTTTATTGGGAGGCAGAATGGCGACCAAGGATACTATGCCTGGAATAAATCGTCAGGAAATTGGCGATCTGGAATCAAGTTTATTGATGAGTCCAAACTGTACAATCTCGACGAGGAGCCAGACACAATGAAGTATGCTGAGGCCAACAACAACTACTATTTCTTGCCGCTTATATTCGGATTAATAGGGTTATTATTTCATCTCGTGCGTGATCAGAAGACATTTTTTGCCACGATGATCTTGTTCCTCATTACAGGTCTTGGGATCATACTCTATAGTAATCAGCCTCCCAATGAACCTCGAGAACGAGATTATGTATTGGTTGGTAGTTTCTTCACCTTCTGTATATGGATAGGACTTGCAGTCCCAGCGATTGTTGCTATGCTCAAAGAACGGGCGAAGCTGAGTGGAATACCGATATCGGCAGCAGTTGCCGTAGTGGTTTTATTAGCACCAACTATCATGGCATTTGAGAATTTCGACGACCATAGTCGCATGCATCATACAGCATCAAGAGATTATGCCTCCAACTTCCTTAACTCGCTGGAACCTAACGCCATCATCTTCACTTATGGAGATAATGACACCTATCCGCTCTGGTATGCTCAAGAAGTGGAAAATATACGTACGGATGTGCGCATCGTAAACCTAAGTTTAGTTCAAGTAGACTGGTATATCAATAAGTTACGTCGTAAGGTTAATGACTCTGAACCACTGAAGCTTACGATCCCTCCTGAAGCATATCGAGGTAATCGAAGGAACCAGATTCCTTTTTACGACGGCGGTCGTGGAAATAGACCTATGGATCTCTCGACCGTAGTAAAGTTCATTGGTGATAAGAATGAGTTGAAAGGAAACTCGATGACTTTTGAGAGTTTTGTGCCTACTAAAGAAATGTTTATTCCAACGAATATGGCTGCGGTTCAAAACTTGAACTTCTTTACCCCTGGAGATTCTGTCCAGATTGCTCCCGCCATCCAAATCAAGTTTGCTGAGGGCAAAAACTGGATAGTCAAAGATGAACTTGCAATCCTCGATATCATCAGTAGTAATATCTGGGAGCGACCTATATACTTCGCCACAACATGTAAAAATGAAAAGCTCTTAGGGCTCAATGATTATATGCAGTACGAAGGGCTGGCTCTACGATTAGTACCAACCAAAACACCGAGTGATCGGTCCATGAGCATTTATGGTAGTGGTAGAATAGGTACAACCAAGGTTTACAACAACATCATGAATAAATTCAAATGGGGCAACTTTGATAAAAAAGACCTGTTTGTCGATAACTCTTATGGCGCGGCAGTACAAGCGCATCGCATGGTCTTCAACCGTACCTGCGATCAATTGCTTAAGGAAGGTAAGAGAGATCAGGCTGTAGCACTAACTGATAAGTTCTTCGAGGCATTCCCTCATATGAATTTTCCGTACGACGCTTCAATAGTTTCTTTTATCAATATCTATCTTAGGACGAGAGAGTATGATAAGGCTAAAAAGCACTTGCGTATACTCGCTGAAGAGACTGCAGATCACCTAAATTTTTATGAGAGCATAGATCCTGATATCGTGAGGGTAAGTTTCCAACAAGATTACTCATTGCGTTTACGCGCCTCGCAAAACATTCTATCAGTAATCAATTCGATACCTGATGATGCATTCCAACAAGAAATAAAAGCGTTACTCGAGAAATACAGGCAATCAAGAGTGCCTAATTAAAAAACAAAAGTAAACTTGTTCATGCGTATTTCTATAGGATCCGACCATGCCGGATATGATTATAAGTCTATGATTATTAATCATATTCAATCCCTCGGGCATACTGTTATCGATCATGGAACAGCTGACAATAGTTCAGTCGATTACCCTGACTTCGTTCACCCAGTCGCCAAAGATATCATCGAAGATCAAGCAGACTATGGTGTGCTAATCTGTGGCACAGGTAATGGTGTTGCAATGACAGCTAATAAGTATCCAGAAATTAGATGCGGCTTATGCTGGAATGAAGATATCAGCAAACTCACTCGCCAGCACAACAATGCTAATGTTATTGCAATGCCGGCAAGATTCGTCGATATTGTAACGGCTAAGTCTATGGTGTCAGCATTCTTGATGACAGATTTCGAAGGTGGGCGACATGAGCGCAGAGTTAACAAAATCACCGCAGGGTTGTTCTCATGTTAAGTCCTAATCAATATAGACACAGCAATGAAGAAATTAATAGTTTTAATAACTGCCCTTATCGGGGTATCTCAAGTGAGCACAGCTCAATATTTCGGGGGCAAGACCATACCTGATCTAAACGAGTCAGTACGAATAAAAAAAGGTGATCAGCAGCACCTTCTCAGCACTACCATAACTGCGGCAGAGATGAGCGATCATCTCCACATACTTTCCTCAGATGACTTCCAAGGTCGTGAAACAGGAACTGAGGGCATCGAAAAAGCAGCGAACTATATATCAGATCAGCTCGATAAGATGAGATTGCCTCAAGTTGGAGAGGACAATTCACACTTTCAGAATGTTGCCTTCACATTTACTTCATGGGGAACTAACGATGTGTCTATTGGGGATGAGTCATATCGTCAACTCTGGGATTACATCGGATTTCCTAACAAGAGCGTTAGTCAATCTTTTAAGGGTAATGAGGTAGTCTTTGCAGGTTATGGAATCTCCACTGCTGATTATAACGATTACGCCGATAAGAATGTAGCTGGTAAAATTGTCATGGTCTTTGACGGCGCTCCCGATGAAGTAATAGCTGATGAGGATGCTGCTGATTACGAGGTAAAGAGACAGACTGCTCATAACATGGGTGCGGCGATGCTCCTAGTTATCTCTAATGATATTAAGGCGGTAATCAATGCTAATCGACGACTCATGGTGAATCGTGTGACTGAGTTAGGTGATAAAAGCAAAATGATGGATGACCATACGAATATGCTCCTTATCTCGACTAACATGGCTAAACAAATCTTAGGAGATGCTGAAGACCAGGTTATTGCCAATCGTGATATGATAAAGAAAACTGGCAAGCCCCAAAAATCGATAATCATATCATCGCCGCAGATCAGTTTTGAGCAAGTCGTCAACAGAGAAGTTCTTATTGGAAAAAACATCCTAGGGTATATCGAAGGGACGGATCTCAAAGACGAATTGATCATCGTCAGTGCTCACTATGATCACGTAGGAATTAAAGGAGACGAAGTATACAATGGCGCGGATGACAATGGTTCAGGCACCACGACAGTCCTCGAGATTGCTGAAGCTTTGGTCACAGCTAAGGTGCTGAAACAAGGACCTCGAAGAAGCGTGTTGTGTCTCTGGATGACAGGAGAAGAAAAAGGACTACTTGGATCAGAATACTATGTAAATAATCCAATATTCCCTGTTGAGTCTACAGTAGCTGATGTCAACATTGATATGGTCGGTAGATGGGGTGAAGAATATCTTGATAAAGAAAGACCCTACCTCTATGTAATTGGGTCAGATCGATTAAGCTCTGAACTGCATGAAATTGGCGAATCTGTCAATCAGAAATATGGAAGAATGGTACTTGACTACAAGTACAATGACGCCAATGATCCCAATAGATTTTACTTTAGATCGGACCATTACAACTTCGCAAAGAATGGCATCCCCGCAATATTCTATTTCAATGGCGTCCATAAAGACTATCACAGACTTACGGATAGCGTGGAGAAAATAGACTTCAATCTAATGCAAGATAGAGGCAGGCTTATCTTTCATACTGTATGGCAGCTCGCCAATCAAGACAAGAGAATCGAAGTGGATAGATCTTAATAATAAAACCTATTCTCTCGGCATAGTGTGAGTGATCACACAGCCATCTCCTGCTGAATTTGGCTGTATCCATTCTATTCCTGTACGATCGTCTGTTACAGCAAACTCTAAGGTGCCAGCATTATCTTCAGCTACGAAGGTGATCAGCTCATCATTGGTAGTAAACGTGCCTTCGAAAATAGTAGGCGTACTTAACTGAATGCTTCCAATTATTAGATTTTCAATTTGTAAAAATCGAGCTTGATTATTTTCTTCCAAAATCAGTGTAATACTTAAGCATTCTTGGTTATTATCGGCGTTGACAAGACAGTACTCGTTATTAGAATCTGACTGTATCAGTCGATTACTGCTTGCATCAGTGCATTCAGTGAAAGAAAAAGATGTCGAAATAAAACGACCCACAAAATCGAACGCAACAACAGAACAGTCATCACCTGACCATCCAGGTGGGCAATCACATATTCCTTCTGTACAAATTCCACCATTAAGGCAGGATATCTCCTCGCAAGGATCGGATGAACATGAAGGAATAAAAAGGAAAGCTGATAAAACAACAGCAATGGTAATAAGGCTCTTCATAAGATTTAATTTCTTATGAATGTCCCACATCATAAAATCAAGGTCCCTATACTTTAGTATAGTTCTATCTTTTTATCTGATGAATTTAATATGCCTTCACAAGTAATCGTGAAAAGATTCGATCTCACTTTTTAGGCCTCCGTCCCGAAAGACAAATCGCCTATACCAGCTTAAAAAGGCTAATTAGTCCTCGACTTCTCTTTTGTCTATCAGTCTAAATCCATTTCCATGGATATTGACGATTTCAAGATTATCATCCTTCTTCAAGTACTTACGTAGCTTCGTCACGAATACATCCATACTCCGAGCAGTGAAGTAATTGTCCTCTTCCCAAATCTGCGTTAAGGCAACAGATCTTGACAGGACTTCATTTTTATGAAGACAGAACAACCTCAGGAGATGAGCCTCCTTAGGGGATAATTTGTCTTTGTGAACTTCATCGCCATTCTTGTAAGTCAGAATGCGAAGTGGATAGTTGAAATGGTAATTACCAATTTCAAATTCTTTTTTATTCTCATCAGGATTAGGTGCAGTGCCACTTCGCTTCAATATAGCTTGTACGCGATAGAGCAGTTCCTCTGAGTTAAATGGTTTAGTAATATAGTCATCAGCTCCTATTTTGAAGCCATCAATTACATCTTCTTTTAGTGCTTTGGCAGTAAGATATATGAGAGGTGCAGAACTATTGTCGTCCTTAATTTCCTTACCTAAGGTGAAGCCGTCTTTCTTAGGCATCATCACGTCAAGGATGTGCAAATCAAACTTACCTTTCTTGTAGGTGTCCCACCCCTGCTCACCGTCGGTGGCAAGCGTCACATCGAAATCATGCATCTCCAAATAAGACTTGAGGACGTCTCCAAAATTGCGATCGTCCTCTACTAATAGAATTCTTTGACCCATTTCAACTATAGTTAATGCTTTTTAAGACGGTAATCCGACAATGCGTCACCTTTTGTAGGGTAAAAATATAATAAAAGTACTGCCCTCGCCCAAAGAACTGCGCACACGGACGTTTCCACTGTGTGCATCGACTATTGCTTTAACGTAACTTAAGCCTAATCCGAAGCCCTTAACGTCATGCACATTACCGGTGCTAACTCTATAAAATTTCTCAAAAATTCGACGTGTATCATCCTTAGTCATCCCAATTCCTTTGTCACTCACTATAATCTCTACTCCTTCTTTGGCGTCTCTTGTCTCTAGCGTTATTTCAGGACTCTCTTTTGAATATTTGTTAGCGTTGTCCAACAAATTATGTACAACATTACTAATATGATTTTTATCCCCTTCAATTACAGGATTCGTACTTTTTAAGAATGTCTGTATTGTGCCTCCTCTTGCATTTACCTTTAATCCAGTATGCTCTGCTGCCATATGTGCTAGCTCATTGATGTCAATCTTTATCAATTTGAGTTGGATATCATCTTTATCCAGCTTAGCAATCTGAAGGACCTTCTCTACTTGTGCGAGCATCCTCTTGTTCTCCTCCTTAATGATGCCAGCAAATCGTTTGATCTTCTTCGGACTATTGATGACCATATCACTATCAATAGAGTCTGCTGCTAATGAAATTGTGGCGATCGGTGTCTTAAACTCATGGGTCATATTGTTAATGAAATCAGTCTTCATAATAGACACCTTCTTCTGGGTTAGTATTATCGTGATGGCATAGATGAAACAAAACAAAATCAACCCAGTAAATACAATAGAGGCTATTAATGATGGAAGTATTTCTGATAACAGATACGACTGCTTACGTGGGAAAAAAACTTTCAAGAGCCCAGGCACAGTCTCTTCGTCAACATTGAATAGATTGATTCGGTACTCTGTCTCATAGAGATTTTGAATTTGCCCACCTTCACTGAATTGCTTTTCTTCTGTTGGAATCATGCTAACTACATTGTAGGTGCCGTTAGTGATGGTGAAGTCTTGCGCCTTAGTAGAAAATGCACCATACTCATAATTGAGATCTATACCCTGATCAACCAAAGCATTCTGTAGATACACTTTCAAGTCATCTTTATCAATGCCGAGAAAAGCGGTCTGTGGATCTAATGCCCACTTCCCAAAAGAGATATTGTTTTCTAATATGTCAGTTCGAGAACTTCTCCGCAATGCGTTGTCGATACCGATACCGAGGTTTCTATTGTAGTACTTACTGAAATTCTCTTTTGAACTGGCATCATTCTCAAGTTGCTGCTTAACTCGATTGAGTGCCAATGTTACTTTGTCGCCAAAGTTTTTTGCGTTTAGTTCCGTACCTCTCTTGAGCCATACATATTGTATGATCGTAATACCCAATAGGGCAATACTCATTAATATTATAATCGTACCTATGACCCCTTTGCTCATTTATGACCTGTCGTATCTCTGCCTATAAAGATAGCTTCCTTTAGATGATTATTGCCTCAGATTGTTAACTCTAACAGGTCTTTAATGTTTCGGAGTAGCGTGGACTATAGACTTTAGTTAGGGTGTTTATATTAGACATTATAAATATTTATAATGTAATGATGGGCTTGGAAACTTCTCACACAGTAATGAAATACCCATCGTTAGCTCAGATTCCAGTCTTAATCTTCTAAGGCAGTACTCTTCAACGCCAACTCCTCGTATTGCTCATCGGCAATTGGGCTGGGCGCATCAATAAGACTGCTTTCTACAAGTCATAATCTTCTCAGAGGAGCTCCTTCAGACATTAAGTCGTAATCTTTGAGAATTGATTCTGGAATGAAGGGAGCTCCTGATCTCTTAAACATATCAATAGCCTCTTTCTGATATTTTAGTGCCTCTTCCGAACGTCCAAGTTGATATAGTAGGTGAGCGTAAGTATCTAAGAACGCTGGATCTCTCACATAGTCTAGTGATAGTTGTGATAGTTTCAAACCAATTTCAAGTAATTCATCTGATTCTGCAATTTGGAATATTTCCCATGCTAAACTGTTCAACTTGGGGCCCGTTGTATTAGGTTTTATTCTTGCAACATTAGCAGACCCCATTTCTTCTCTTCTCAAGCTATCAATATTGATATCTTTATAGTGGTCTGAATAGAGCTTGTCCACAGTTTCTTGGAACAATTCTGTGTTATTGGTCTCAAACGCAAATTTTTTCAAATTTGACAGGTATGACAGATTACCCCTTATGGTATCATTAGACCATGTTTCCTTGGCAAAATCGGCGACTCGCCTTGCTAAATATTCACTATTCCGAAAAATGGCCTCTCGGATGGTATTATTTATAATCCTGTTATTGAATTTGACTGCTTTACGATTGTCTTGATTTCTCCGAAACCATCCATTCTTGGCTTCTCTCGCCCAATTGTACATTATATCATACGTATGTGATCTAATAATAGGACCATGTTCGAAGAGATACAAAAACGGCTCTTCTTGCTGAGTAATTTCTTTTATAGTTAAGGTATTAGTATAAACATCCAAAGCGTCAGAATAATCCAATCCAAATTCTTTGAGATGCTCGATGTATTCTCTAAGATATTCGCGGTCATTGATTGTATCAACAATGATGTCCTTATACTGTCGAAAAGGAGGAGCATCAACATTCCCTAATGCCTCGTCTATAAAATCTTCATATGCCAGAGCATTACTTGAAGAACCAGGCATCAATCCGATAAAATCTTCATTCTTATTGATGACTAAAGTAGTCGGAATATATCTTAGACGATGCTTTCGCATTACATACTTAGTATCAATACTATCTTGATGAAGTTTGATTTTCTTAAGCTGATCCATCTTCTTAACGACGAAGGGATTTCCCAAGGATTGAAAAGCTATATCATCACACTCGACACAATTGGTCCCAAAGAAATGTATAAGGAGCAACTCGCCATTTTCTAAAGATTCTAAAGCCTCAAAATAATTCTGATCTTCAAAAATTTCTTCTTGACCAAAGAATTCAGTTGAAAAACTGAAAATCAATAAAAAGCAGAAGGTGATTCTCATTTGTTCTTTTCAGAAAAATAAGAATTAATCTTCTAAGGCAGTACTCTTCAACGCCAACTCCTCGTATTGCTCATCGGCAATTGGGCTGGGCGCATCGATCATCATATCTCGTCCTTGATTGTTCTTAGGAAAAGCAATGAAATCTCTAATTGAATTCACACCATTCATGACCGCGCATAATCGATCAAAACCAAAGGCAATGCCTCCATGCGGCGGTGCTCCATATTCAAATGCTCCCAATAAGAATCCAAACTGCGCTTCAGCTTCTTCCTTAGTAAAACCGAGCAAGTCAAAGTTTTTAGACTGTAATTCTCGATCATGTATTCTGATAGACCCCCCACCAATCTCTACACCATTGATTACGAGATCATAGGCGTCGGCCTTTAATGATTTCATCGTGTCATGATCTCCTGTCAACATCCGATCTTCATCCGCTTTCTTCGGAGCCGTAAATGGATGGTGCATAGCATGAAATCGCTCCGTATCCTCGTCCCACTCAAGTAATGGGAAGTCAACCACCCAAAGCGGTTTGAACACCTTCGGGTCCATCAGTCCCATGCGGCGACCCATCTCTAATCTAAGCTCATTCAACTGCTTGCGAGTCTTCTCAGCTTCTCCAGATAGGATCAACATCATATCTCCTTCCTTCGCACCCATCTTATCTGCCCAAGTCTGCAAGGCCGCATCATCAAAAAACTTACCTACAGAAGATTTGAATGCGCCTCCTTCTTCTACTTTGACATAGACTAATCCTTTGGCACCGATTTGTGGTCTTTGCATCCACTCAGTGAGTTTCTTGATATCCTTGTTGCTATATTCTACGGCTTGTCCAGCCGCACAGATACCAACAACAAGCTCCGCATTGTCAAATACGCTAAACCCTTTTCCTTGAGCCACATCATTGAGCTCTACAAACTCCATGTCAAATCTTACATCTGGCTTATCGCTACCGTATCTGAGTATAGCATCATCGTATGACATAAGTGGGAAGTCAGGAAGATCTATACCCTTCAGCGTCTTAAAAAGATACTTGGTCAAACCCTCAAATGTTGCCAAAACTTCATCCCGAGTGACGAAACTCATCTCGCAGTCTATTTGCGTAAACTCTGGCTGTCTATCTGCTCTCAAGTCTTCATCTCTGAAACACTTGACAATCTGAAAATAACGGTCCATACCGGCAACCATCAAGATTTGCTTGAAGGTCTGCGGAGACTGTGGTAAGGCATAAAACTGCCCTGGATTCATTCGGCTTGGCACCACGAAGTCTCTTGCCCCCTCAGGTGTACTTTTGATTAGCACAGGCGTCTCTACCTCGATGAAATTTTGACTATCCAGGTACTTGCGAGTCTCAATAGCCAGCTTGGATCTAAAGATCAGGTTGTCTCTCACTGGATTACGACGTATGTCGAGATATCGGTACTTCATCCGCAGATCATCACCCCCGTCAGTTTCGTCTTCAATAGTAAATGGCGGTACGAGTGATTCATTAAGAACTTCCAATGTTTTTACTTCTATCTCGATGTCACCAGTGGGGCGATTGGGATTTTTGTTACTTCGCTCCCGCACTGTACCAGTTATCCTTATGACATCTTCACGACCAAGCTTACGGGCATGCTCACATAGCGCAACGTCATCCTCCATATTAAATACAATCTGAGTGATACCATAGCGATCTCTCATGTCTATAAAGGTCATCCCTCCAAAGTCTCTACTTACTTGTAACCATCCACTTAGGGTCACAGTCACTCCTACATGCTCCATCCTAAGTGCGCCACAATCGTGTGATCTATACATATCTCATTGTTTTTAATATGAACATGCAAAATTAGAGTTAATTGATCTTACAAGCATTCTAGCAGCAATTAATTTCATTCATCAAGAAATTTCTATCTGAAAAGACTTGCTCATTAACTGTTTATAGTTATATATTCATTGTTATTCAATAATATAAGTCCGTTAAACAGTAAATTATAGCAGAAGATCTGGATCTGATAAATTTCTAGCTGACGTGATACGCATTGAGGGTATTGCTACGTGAAGAAAACGACTTAACCATAAAATTGTAAAACCATGAAAAAATTCGTCGTCTCCAAGCACATGACAACATCATATGTCCTAATTATTTTTTGGACAATAGTACACGCTTATATCGTACTATCTGCCCTTTACTATACCATAAGCCCTAATAAAACAGAAGAAGCCTTTTTGGACTATGCTCCGGGCTGGTTTGTTGCATACTATTGGCTGCATCTAATAGCAATCTCTATTCTGTTGTGTGTCTCAATATACTTGATGAAGAAATTAATTCTCACCATTCAAAGTCAAGGAATACTTATAAAAAATATAGCTAGGTACATTCGTATGTTAATGTTAGTATTTGCGGGAGCCTATAGTTTAAATCTTATTCAAGAGCTAGTTATTGACTATAACCATCATAACAGTTTCAGCCTTAGTTTTCTGATTGATATAAGCTACATGCTATTCTTTGTCGGGATAATATGCCTGTTGATCAATGTATTGCTCGAGGCTATACGATTGAAATCAGAAAACGATTTAATAATATAACCATGCCTATCATTGTCAACTTAGATGTTATGATGGCACGTCGTAAGATGAGTCTCAATGAACTATCGGAACGGGTCGGAATCACTATTTCTAACTTGTCAATACTTAAAACTGGTAAGGCAAAAGCCGTGCGCTTTTCTACACTTGAGAAGATCTGTGAGACGCTCGACTGTCAACCCGGAGACATACTAGAGTTCGACTCGACAAAACTTTAACAGCTACATCTGTTAAATAAAAGTGACCTTCTTATGAATCATTGTCACAAGGGCATCTCATTTAGGAATAACACCTCCTATAACGATTGAGATAGTGCCTCCATAGAGGGGTAAGAGAGCAAACAACATTTCTTAGGGAAGCAGTAAATCACTGACTTCCCTTTTTTATTTCTGTAAAGTTGTCATGTCCAAGTATAGCGTTACACAAAAAGTAGTGTTATGTCTAAGGAGTTGAAAACCAGTTATGTAAAGCGTACGCAACGAGATTACACGATGGCCTTTAAATTGGGAGTTGTGAAAGAAGTTGAGTCTGGTCAAATATCAGTTACTGGAGCGAAGCGCAAAAATATGGGATCCAAGGTCGGTCGACAGTATTGAATTGGTTGCGGAAGTATAAAAGCAGAAGAAGTTGCTTGAGCGACAAGTTGAACGAGCAGATAAGAAGTCCATCATTTTCGATATGATGCCTGCCACATCCTATTCATCCAATGTAAGGAGTGTGCTCAGGAGCATAATGGATGCTGCTCCACTCAGTGCAGGGATTTTAATGATCTTCCAGAGGAAGAACGAGAAAAGCTAAAACTTACTACAGAATTTAATGGTACTAAGTTTGGTAAGGGCAGGTATAAGGCAGCCAGAAAAGATAGCTTGTCATGAAAATTGAGCATATCGCCATATGGGTAGAAGATTTAGAAGAGATGCAAGATTTTTACATGAGGTATTTCAATGCCAAGTCCAATAATCTCTATCATAACCCACGTAAAGAGTTTAAGTCATATTTCTTGACATTCGATTCTGGGGCAAGGATAGAGCTCATGCATAAGCCTCGACTTCAGAAGATTTCTAACCCACATGATGCGATAATGGGGTATGCGCACTTTGCAATGTCTTTAGTATCGGCAGAATTAGTCGATGAACTTACGGAGAGACTGCGAGATGCTGGCTATTTAATTGTTGGCGAGCCTCGCACTACTGGAGATGGCTATTACGAGAGTGTCATCCAGGACCCTGAAGGTAATCGGATAGAGTTGACGGTTTAGTCGTTGAGTGTATCTTTTATAAATTGAAGCCGACTTTGAGCACTTTCTGAATTCATGCGAATGCTATAACTACAGGCATGTAAATTAGCTGGCCTATCAGTTGAATTATTTAATATAATTAACCATCTCCGCCCAACCGTGGTATGAACTCCGAGGCTAGTGTATATATCAGAAGAGAGTTGGATAACTTGACCCGATTTTACTCCTCTAAAACCTTCAATAACTTTAAAGGAGTATTTGAATCCATCATCTCGAAAATGCTTCCAAAACCAATGATCAGTAGGATGATCGACTTCAATAACCTCACCAACAAAAACTAAGTTGTAATGGTCGAGTATGACTTCATTTAGATCGGCAAGAGGAGCACAACAAAAAAATAAAAGACTGATATGAAAGTGCATGATTAAAAGTAAGACTATAAGAAAGCTGGATCTATAATTTCATTGCGTGTTTACATATCACTAACAGTTGACAGGATAGAGGATTTGGTATCCAAAAGGATAATATTCTTAACTTGGGTGACATTCGTGCTTAAAAGCACATAAAATTCTAAGATTATGAAGTCTTTATCTGCCCTTTTTCTGGGTGACAATCACTAACATTTTCAGCTCCATGTGAGTACAATAAGAAGATTTTTTCCTTCTCTTATTTCATATTTCTAAGCTGCATTAGAATAGCTTGTTGACCAGATATTCTCCGATTTCCTGACAATTTATGGGCAAGTCAGTTAAGCTTCATTACTTCATAATAATCTTTCCACTTTGAAAAAATATATACAACTCTTTTGGGAGGCCGTCAAAGGCTCCGAAACTAACTATACTGAGATTAGCGTACGACGTGCTCTGTTCATGTTGGCAATTCCTGTCATACTTGAGATGAGTATGGAGTCACTGTTTGCTATCGTTGATGCCTTTTTCATTGGGCAGATCGGCAGTGCCGAGGCCTTAGCGACGATTGGTATTACGGATTCATTTTTGTTCGTGGTATTTGCTTTAGCTATGGGCATCAGTATGGCGGCTACAGCTGTCGTCGCTCGGAGGATTGGTGAAAAGGACAGTGATAGTGCTTCTGCGGCGGCGTTCCAGGCTATCCTTATAACTATATTCTTCTCGATCATCATTGGCTACATTGGATTCTATTATACGGAGGATCTACTGAGATTGATGGGCGCATCGGATGCACTGATTGCAGAGGGTAGCAGCTATACAAGGATTATTCTCTCACTCAATATTATCATCATGCTGCTCTTTGCCATTAATGCCATCTATCGTGGAGCCGGTGATGCGAGTATCGCTATGAGGACGCTGATCCTGGCTAATGGCATTAACATCATACTCGACCCCTGTTTAATTATGGGTTATTTCTTCTTTCCAAAACTTGGGTTGACTGGAGCTGCCATAGCGACATGTATAGGTCGTGGCGTAGGGGTGCTCTACCAGCTCTATCATCTCTTTAATGGTGATTCTGTTATCAGGATTGCCAAACGCCATCTCAAACTAAGGTGGGTTACGATCAAGAAGATCCTTGCCATATCGGCAGGTGGAGCAGGACAGCATTTAGTTGCTTCAGCGAGCTTTATCTTCTTGATTAAAATTTTGACAGATTTTGGAAGTGAGACTGTGGCAGGCTATACGATTGCTTGGAAGGTGCTCTATTTCACAATCCTACCTTCTTGGGGGATTGCGATGGCTGGAGCGGCCCTTGTTGGGCAGAATCTCGGTGCCAAGCAGCCTGACCGCGCTGAGAAATCTGCATGGATGGCGGCACGATATAATATGTACATTTTGCTCGTTCTATCGATCATATTTATTCCCTTAGCGCGGCAAGTACTTGGATTATTTAGTAATGATGCAGATGTGATTAAGCAAGGATCACTTGCATTGCAGATCATATTTTCGGGATATGTCTTTTATGCATATGAGATGGTTATCGGTCAAGCCTTCAATGGTGCTGGGGATACCTATACTCCAACAATTCTGAATATCATAGCATTCTGGCTCATACAGATACCGCTAGCATATGTATTAGCTAATATGACTGGTTTAGGCGCTACTGGAGTATATATCTCCGTAGCAGCAAGTTCGTCGATACTCGCTATTATGGCGATCATCATCTTTAGGCGAGGTAAATGGAAAACGGTGGAGGTGTAAAGTACTCACCCCGATGAATTGAGGTTTTTTTCTTACTTCTCTTTATAGAGAGGTGCAGGGGGCGTTGAATAACTGACACGATACAATTGAATACTATAATATTTGAACATTTATTAAAATGTTGTATTATTGTAGTATGATTCAAGAAGAACAGCTCATATCAAGGGAGGAATTAGTTGCAGGAGCTCGACTTATGAAGATCTTGGCGCATCCTGTTAAGCTCGACATCCTACAGCTCCTAGGTGCTGATAAGTCCATGGATGTATCGAGCCTATGTAAGGCCATTGGCGCAGAATGTGAGATTAGCATGATGTCGCACCACCTAGCTAAGATGAAGGATAATGGCGTGTTGAAATCTGAGAAAAACGGAAAGCAAGTTTTTTACTCCGTAAAAGATGCCTCGGTGTTGAGTCTTTTGGATTGTTTGAAGAAGTGCAGTCTTATATAGCGAAATGATATTGATGAATGCTCCAATAAGAATGTCAATCTAATGAGGAAGTACCTACCGATACTATCTTGGACTAAAGACTATGATAGAGCAACTCTTGTCGATGATACAATGGCTGGGATTACGGTGGGCGTAATGTTGATTCCTCAAGGAATGGCCTATGCTATGCTTGCAGGGCTGCCACCCATTTATGGGCTTTATGCGTCGACGATTCCGTTAATTATATATGCCATCTTAGGTACTTCTCGACAGCTTGCTATTGGACCAGTAGCGATGGTTTCGCTGCTGGTGGCAAGTGGGGTTGGTGCAATATGTGAGCTTGGTTCAGTTCAGTTTATCAACTATGCTATTTTGCTGGCTTTAATGGTCGGTGTCATCCAGTTTATAATGGGAGCTCTGAGGCTTGGATTTCTGGTGAATCTAATATCTCATCCTGTTATTGTTGGATTTACCTCTGCTGCGGCGCTTATCATTGGTTTTAGTCAATTAGGCCACCTATTAGGATTAGAACTAGGTAAAGGAAAAATTCATGAAACGATCCTGAGTGTTGCAGATGGCTTTTCAGATATCAATATCCCTACTTTGATAATAGGGTTGTCGTCTATCGCCCTCATCGTCATATTCAAAAAAATCAACGGAAAGATTCCGATGCCATTGATTATCGTCTTTTTGGCTATAGGCATTGTGCATTTCTTTCGATTGGATTCCACAGGAGTACAGATTATAAAAGATGTTCCTGCGGGATTGCCCAATATCAGTACACCATTCGTGACTGTTGAGGCACTAACAGAACTATTGCCTATTGCCATCGCTATTTCATTGATTAGTTATATGGAATCATACGCCGTTGCTAAGTCTATTCAATCAAAACATAAGAACTATGACATCGAGTCAAATCAGGAACTCATAGGCTTGGGTATGGCGAATATCGTGGGTTCATTCTTCAGTGCTTTCCCCGTGACTGGCGGATTCTCAAGAACTGCGGTTAATGATCAAGCCGGGGCCAAATCTGGGATGGCGGCTATAGTCAGTGCCATTTTAGTAATGCTAACCCTTCTATTTCTAACGTCTTATTTCTACTACTTACCTAAGGCCGCTCTTGCTGCAATCATCCTTGTGGCAGTGCTGGGACTAATTGATTATAGAGAAGCTAGGCATTTATGGATTACGGACAAGCAAGATTTCTTAGCTTTCGTAGTCACGTTTTTGGCGACTATTTTCATCAGTATAGAGACTGGGCTACTAGTTGGAGTGGCTGTGTCTGTTATGTTTATTATCTATAGATTGTCTAATCCGCATATTGCTGAACTAGGACAGATCCCAAATTCTAACACTTATAGAAATCTTGCTCGATTTGATGAATTAGATACCGTACAAGAAGCTTTGATTCTTAGATTTGATGCTCCTCTCTTTTTCGCGAACTCTAGTTCATTTAAAGAAACCATTTTAAGTAGGATTAACGAAAGAAGTGGCTTAAAGAGACTCATTATTGATGGAGGAGGAATCCACCATGTTGATACGAGTGCGATCAATATGCTACTGGAGCTCTCTGAGAAACTCCATCAAATGAATATATCATTGCAATTCGCAGATATAAAAGGTCCAGTGAGAGATTTGTTTCATAGGAATGGACTTGTCAAAGTAATTGGTGAGCAGAACTTTTTTCTCCATGTCAGTGATGCGATGGATTCATCGAGTTCAGACTTAGCTGGTAAGCTTGATAGATACTTATTTCAAAACAACTAATTAGAGAAAATTCCCAAGATGGTAATAGAACAGATTTATACGGGATGTTTGGCTCAGGGGGCCTATTACATCCACAGTAATGGAGAGGCCGCAATAATAGACCCTCTCAGAGCGGTCAGGCCTTATACGGAGCGAGCTCAACAAGATGGTGTGACGATCAAGTATATATTCGAAACACATTTTCATGCTGACTTCGTAAGTGGTCATGTCACTTTGGCGGAGCAAACTGGTGCTCCAATAGTCTATGGACCCAAGGCCAACCCGAGCTTTGAGGCACATATAGCTTACGATGGAGAAGAATTCATAATAGGAGACCTTACAATAAGGGTCCTTCATACCCCGGGTCATACCATGGAAAGCACGACATACTTATTACTAGATGCGACGGGTAAAGAGCATGCCATATTTACTGGTGATACACTGTTTTTAGGTGATGTGGGGAGGCCAGACTTGGCACAAAAAGGAGTTGATATGACCATGGAGGATCTTGCAGGATATTCCTATGACAGTTTACGCAGCAAAATTATGCCACTTTCAGACGATGTCATTGTATATCCGGCTCACGGAGCCGGCTCGGCATGTGGTAAGAAAATGATGAAAGAGACTGTTGATACACTGGGTAATCAGAAGAAAATAAACTATGCTTTAAGAGCAGATATGACACGTGAGGAGTTCATCCGAGAAGTAACGGATGGACTGCTGCCACCTCCAGCATACTTCCCACTCAATGTCAAGCTGAATAGAGAAGGTTATGCCCATATGGATACCATCATAGGCCTTGGATTGAAGCCACTCTCACCGAGAGCATTTGAACTATTGGCTAATGAGGTTGATGCGGTGATGCTGGATGTTAGGACCCCATTCGACTATGCGAGTGGACACGTGCCCAACAGTATATTTATCGGATTAGATGGGTCCTTTGCACCATGGGTAGGAGAACTCATTGTAGATGTAAAACAACCCATATTATTAATTGCGCCAGAGGGCAGAGAAGAGGAGGCTATCATTAGATTATCGCGGGTAGGGTTTGATAATACAATAGGCTATCTGGAAGGAGGAGTAGACGCTTGGGAAGAGGCAGGCTATCATACAGACACCGTTCAATCTGTTTCTGCATCAATGTTGGCGGCTGAATACAAAGATCTCAGCAAAAAGGTATTCGATGTCAGAAGAGCATCTGAGCATCTCTCAGAACACATCATCGGCTCCAATAATTTACCGCTGAGCAATATTAATGAGCGCCTGTCATCATTGCCTCAATCCGAAACATTCTACATACACTGTGCCGGTGGATATAGATCTATGATTGCCGCTTCTATATTGAAGTCAAGAGGATATCATGATATAATTGATGTTCAGGGTGGATTTAAGGCTATTAAAAATACGGATATACCAAGGTCAGTGTACGTATGTCCTACAACAATATAATTATCTAACCTTTCAATCTTATCAACTATTTTCTATATGGATATCATAAATTTTATTTCGCAAGCTTGGCCCTGGTATGTGTCAGGACCTCTTATTGCACTAGTTATGTTTATGCTGTTGTGGGTCGGTGGAGGCTTCGGTGTGAGTTCAACATTGCGCAGTGCGTGTGCAATAGCTGGCGCTGGCAAGCATAGTGAGTTCTTCAACTTTGATTGGAAGTCAGAACGGTGGAATATTGTATTTGCCTTAGGGGCAATAATAGGAGGCTTTATCAGCAGCACGGGACTAGTTAATCCTGAAGCACTACAACTTAGCAATAATACGATCACAGACCTGGGTCAATTAGATATATCATTTGAAGGCGATTATGCGCCAACAGCAATATTCAATTGGAGTAACTTACTTACGATTAAGGGATTTTTAATCATGGTTGTAGGTGGATTTTTAGTGGGATTTGGTGCTCGTTGGGCCGGAGGATGTACCTCAGGTCATGCGATCACCGGTCTGTCCAATCTGCAAGTGCCTTCGCTGATTGCTGTAATTGGTTTTTTCATCGGAGGGCTAATTATGACCTTCGGATTATTCCCCTTAATATTTTAGCAGATAATGAAGTATATAAAATTTCTACTCATCGGTATACTATTTGGCATCATCATGACGAAGTCTGAGGCCATATCATGGTACCGCATACAGGAGATGTTTCGATTTCAATCATTTCATATGTATGGTATCATTGGCTCGGCTCTGGCAGTCGGCGTAGTAATCATGCAATTGATTAAGAGGAAGCAACTTAAAACATATAATGGCGAGCCCATTCTTCTTGCGGATAAATCGTTTAGCATCCCACGCTATCTATTTGGAGGAATAGTCTTTGGGCTCGGATGGGCATTATGTGGGGCTTGTCCAGGGCCTATGTATACATTAGTAGGTAATGGATTTTCTGTGTTTATTGTGATTATACTCAGTGCGGTATTGGGGACTTATGTATATGGGTTATTGAGGGATCGATTACCACATTGATTGATAGTGCTCTATTAACGATTTGGAGCTAACTCATTAGAGACTACCAAACCTTAGTAGCATCTAACGAGTCTATCCATTTGCTCCACTTATTGTTATAAGGTATGAATTGTATCTATAGCCATACCCATGGTAATCGTATCCATAGGGATGTCATCAGGTAAGTCAATATCGTCAATAGAGCATGCTGAGAGTATTAAGAGTAGTGAGAGGATCAGTAGAGTAGTCTCAGTTACTTTATGCATTATGTTGTTATTTCTATTCTATCATTTACTCATCGAAGATACTTGTGATCCAAGCGGTACTGCGTGATCTTAGTCACCAAAAACGGGCTAATAACATATTTACTTTATGCATTGTTATAATTTTACGCGACATCAAGTGTCGAAAAATTGAATGAATGAT
>CAZAXY010000011.1:13938-19146 GCA_964489125.1 uncultured Saprospiraceae bacterium | reverse complement strand
TATGCATTGTTATAATTTTACGCGACATCAAGTGTCGAAAAATTGAATGAATGATATGAATCGGTATGTTGATATATTTTTAGATGGATACGGATACGCGAGTTATCTCTGGTATGAGATTACACACCCTTCATTTAAGAACTACTTCTATTGGTTGATAGCGGTATCTCTGTTTTTCTTTGTCTTAGAGGTTATCGTACCGTGGCGCAAGAAGCAATCGATTTTAAGAAGAGACTTTTGGCTCGACGCCTTTTACATGTTCTTCAATTTCTTTCTGTTTTCTCTGATCATCTACAATGCAGCGTCAGATGTAGTGGTCAACCTATTTAATGATGGAATTAAGACTGTCTTCAATGGATTTGATTTACAAGGATTGAATCCAATGAATTCTTGGCCTATATGGACAGTATTAATTACTGGGTTTATAGTACGTGATTTTGTTCAATGGTGGGTACACCGATTACTGCATCGATCAGATTGGCTATGGCAGTTTCACCAAGTACACCATTCCGTTGAGCAGATGGGATTTGCGGCACATCTTCGATTTCATTGGATGGAAAACATCGTGTATCGCACACTAGAATATATCCCTCTTGCCTTATTAGGGATTGGGTTGCATGATTTTTTTATCATACACATCTTCACGCTTGCTTGGGGGCATTATAACCATTCCAATATATCTGTGAGTCATAGATATACTGGAGCGCTTGTATTAGGTTTAGTAGGCCTGATTATCAGTCAGAATCTTCTAGGCTTTAATCTCGTTGGGGCACCAACTATATTAAGTTCGATAATAATTATTGGTGTGGGTACTGCGATAGGTTACTTCTTATTGGGACCAGTGATGAGATATGTATTCAATAGCCCTGAGATGCATCTGTGGCATCATTCATATGAGCTGCCTGAAGAGCGACGCTATGGCATTAACTTTGGATTAACATTATCCATGTGGGACTATCTTTTCGGGACAGCCTATCAACCGCATGATCATGGAGATATCAGATTGGGATTTCCTGGAATAGAACACTTCCCTGATGCTTTTCACGAACAGATATCTCTAGGTGTGCTTAATAAGGGATTTAAGGCTTCTGATCATGAGCGGTTGGATTAGCTCTCATTGCATTATAATCAGAGGTTTACAACAGATGAATCTGTTTGAACCTATAACAGTTTGTTAATATCAGCAGGCTAATTATTGATAATACTTAAGATTTTTTTGAATGAAAAAAATATCTAAGAAAACATCAGAGAGTTCAATCAAGTGGTATTTGGACAGCTTTGATATTTTAGAGTTCTTCTGTCCCAAGAAATCAGGCCATTCTGCTATGGGTCATTATTTCAAAGAGTTTGCTGAGGGGGAAATAATATATGAACCTGGTCAAAAAGCTGAAGAAGTATATGTTATATCAAGTGGTCAAGTGAAAATTGCTTCTGAGAAATGCGGGGGAAGGTCTATCACAAAGGCTTACCTAGGCCGAGCAGAAGTGTTTGGAGAATTAGCATTAGTAGGATGTAATGAGCGTCGATATTATGCGATCACTATGGATACTACTGAGATATGCGTAATATCAAAAGATCATATGATTCAGCTATACAAAAAACATGATCCCATCTATGTCTATATTATGAGTATCATCGGTCGACGTGCGCTTGAACTCGACAAGAAATTAGAGTCTTTAGTGTTTAAAGATTCACGCAGTAGAATACTTGACTACCTTATAGATCTTAATGATAAGAAAGGACAGCGAGTAGGATATGAATGGGTAATTCACAAGTTTTTGACAAACCAGGAGATTGCTAATATGACTGCTACAAGTAGACAGACTGTCAACAGGGTACTCAATGAATTGAAATCTAAAAACATCTTGACATCTAATAGAAGACGCCTCTTAATAAGAGATTTCAGTCTTTTAAAATCCGAGAATAGTATAGTAGTATAAGTTGATCCTGTTATTACTGCCCTTTGCATACATGGAACTAAATGATCATATAAAGCATATCAGCGAAATTATTATTTAATCACCTTATCCTACTAATTCGATTTATTCCATTGTAAAATTCCGCCATCTAAATCAAAGATTTCTGTAAATCCTTCTTGTGCCAATTTGCGAGCAGCTTTACCGCTCCTACTTCCACTTCGGCAATAGAGATATAAGGGTTTTGCCCTGTCATAGGCGCTAAATTGTTCAGTGAAGCTGTTACTCATTACGTCTATATTAACTGCAGGTTGGATATGGGCTTTGCTATATTCTAAGGAGGTGCGGACATCAACAAATTGCAAAGAGGAGTCACCTTGACTTTTAGTAAGTATTTCTCTAAGTTGAGATGAGTCGCAACTATGTATGGCCGGATGCTTCGATGCATTTCCTTTTTTATTCTCCATCAGATATAGCCCGATAAGTAGAGCCAGAGCTATGATAATTAATACAATTTTCATGATTCGTTTTAGTTGAGGATTAAGTTATTTTAGATACTATCACAATGATTGTTAGCGGTGGATACTTCTATAGGTTACTCCGACTTTTCTTCTTATTAGATCAGATGGCATACTTGTGGGACATGCATACTCGGATAGCTTAATACGATCAACATACTTGAGCGTTCTAAACCCTCCCTTAATGTTAATTAGATTATGAAATCCTTTTGATTTAAGAATTGATATAAATATTAATGATCGATAGCCCGTAGCGCAATAGATATAATGACTAATATCATCATTTAGGTGCAGATCAAATGGTTGTTCAGTGATATTATCTAAGGGGATATTTTGAGCTTTGATCAAGTGCTGACTATAGTATTCGCTGGGCTTGCGCACATCGATGATAAATCGTTGATTGGTCAGAGCAAAATCTTCGATCGAT
The DNA here is from genome assembly GCA_964489125.1 of uncultured Saprospiraceae bacterium. Classification (GTDB taxonomy): domain Bacteria; phylum Bacteroidota; class Bacteroidia; order Chitinophagales; family Saprospiraceae; genus GYS-P2D. The sequence goes on along the minus strand of CAZAXY010000011.1, from coordinate 16,285 downwards.
ATGGATTGGATTGTATTCATTTCTCGCTGAGCGTTACTTAATGACTGAAACCCACCGTACAGATATGCCAGTTCATAGTGAGCCTTCGTACATTTTAATTTGGTGTATACCTCAGTTAACCGATTAGGATGTGCAATCACAACAACAGTTTTGATGGATTTAGTTATTAGTGCAGATATCCATGCGTTGAAGTTTCCATCGATTCCTAAGAATATTGACTTTGGTGAGAATCCAGCCTGAAAGTCGGCTTTAGATCTTGTATCAAGTACTAGTGTGGATTCTTGGCGAGATAAAGACTCAAATTGATCTAATGACAATGCTGTGAAGGGTTTTTCAGCGATAGGGTGAGACTGGTGATTATAGTCCTGCATATACCGTTCTTTTTAATACTTATGGCTCTTAGCTTAGTTGTGGGATGATAATTCTAATACTGTAATCTGATTGCGGGCGGTAGATAGCTTATTATCTAAGGCTAATTTTTTGATTAGTCTGGAGATGACCTCTCTAGAGGAATTGAGATCTTCAGCGATATGATAATGTGTAATGTCTAATGTTGCTGTCTGTAACACCATAGCCCTATCCTTCAGGTATTTATAAAGCCTCTGCTCCATATTAGAGAAGGCCAAAGAATCAATAGTCTGTAGCATTTCTTTCATTCTTGTCTCATAACTATCAAATACGAACTGACGCCAAGACTTGTACTTTATAATCCATTCTTCCATCTTTTGGATGGGTATCATGTAGGCTAGTGTAGGAGCTTCGGTCATCGCTCTGATCTTGCTGGTACGCCCGCCCAATGAACTGGTCATAGTCATGGCACACGAATCCCCCGACTCTAGATAATACAGTAAAAATTCTTTGTCGTTGTTGTCTTCATCTACAATCTTGACAGCCCCTTCTAAAATCAAGGGCATGTGTGTGATATTGTCACCGATGTCCATGATAATGACTCCAGTATCTATCTTTTGAAATACGGCATTTCGTATAATTTCTTCTATGACCTCAGCCTCAAAGACGTATTGGTATCGCTCATTTAATAATTGTGCGCTATTCATATTAAATCATTCGTGAAATGTACCTCACAAATATCATAGATTATGTAACAACGCACGTGTGACTTAGGTCACGCTCCACATTCTCATCTGCATTTACCTTGTGACGATGAATCAAGAGAATGTGCGAAAACTATTATTGGTATGCGTGATATGCCTAGTAGCATTTGCAGGTCTCTACTTCTTAATCAACACATATTATTAAAACTCTTAAAAATATTATCGGTATGAAAAAGAATATGGGAACAGCAGACATAGGTATCAGGCTATTACTCGCTGCAATCTTCGTTGGACTATTTATTACCAAATCAGTTACGGGAGCTTTAGGCATTGTGCTACTCGTCGTTGCGGGTGTTTTTGTACTGACAAGTTTGGTTAGCTTCTGTCCATTATATGCGCTTGTAGGCGCTAAGACCTGCTCAACCGAGTAGGTAGACTCAACTCTTATCATCAAAATATATCTAATAATCTATTTATCTATTCAACAAATATTATGAGAACGCTAAAACTAAATTTATTCGCAATCTTTGTTTCATTATTCTTTGTAGGCACCTTGAGGGCGCAAAATGTGGGAATAGGAACCACAACACCTGGAGCAAAACTTATGGTAGTCGGTAATCCAGGAGCTCCGACACTGAATATTTTGCCAGATTCTGCTTCTGGAATGAACCCGACTATCCGAGCAAATGATAACGGACGAGTGGGTATAGGAACAACCAGTCCAGGCGCACGATTGATGGTGATAGGCACTGATGGTGCACCTTCACTTAATATCCTACACGATGGCATGAATCCGATGAATCCGGCTATCCGAGTCAATGACAATGGCCGAGTAGGAATCGGGACAACCAGTCCAGGTGCACGATTTATGGTAGTAGGGCAAAGTGATATGGAGCCCACTGTTAATGTACTGAATAGCGCTGGCAACTTAGCATTTAGAATAAATGATGATACACATGTTGGAATAGGAACACCTACGCCTGGCGCGAGATTTATGGTAGTCGGAGGAGGTAACACAGATGAGTCAGCAGCTCTCAATGTGGTGAATGCTGACGGAGAGTTAGCCTTACATGTTAGAGATAATGCCAGAGTGGGGATCGGTACGACGAGTCCAGGTGCCAAACTTATGGTAGTGGGTACAGACGGAGCGCCTACGCTTAATGTGTTACACGACGGCATGAACCCTGATGACCCTGCTATTCGAGTAAATGACAATGGACGAGTAGGAATTGGAACCACGAGTCCAGGCGCACGATTGATGGTAGTAGGTCAAAGTGAAATGGAGCCCACTGTTA
>CAZAXY010000011.1:0-13838 GCA_964489125.1 uncultured Saprospiraceae bacterium | reverse complement strand
AGTCCAGGCGCACGATTGATGGTAGTAGGTCAAAGTGAAATGGAGCCCACTGTTAATGTACTGAATAGTGCTGGCAACTTGGCATTTAGAATAAATGATGATACCAATGTTGGAATAGGAACACCTGCGCCTGGCGCGAGATTAATGGTTGTCGGAGGAGGTAACACAGATGAGTCAGCGGCCCTTAATGTGGTGAATGCTGACGGAGAGTTAGCCCTACATGTCAGAAATAATGCCAGAGTAGGAATAGGTACGACTAGTCCGGGAGCTAAACTTATGGTAGTGGGTACTGATGGTGCACCTACGCTAAATGTGTTGCACGACGGCATGAACACTGCTGATCCTGCTATACGAGTGAATGACAATGGTAGAGTAGGAGTTGGAACCACGAGTCCAGGAGCAAGATTAATGGTAGTTGGTACTGATGGAGCACCTACTCTTAACATATTACACGATGGTATGAATCCTGCAGACCCTGCTATCCGAGTAAATGATAATGGTAGAGTAGGTATCGGTACGACGAGCCCAGGTGCAAGATTGATGGTAGTGGGTACCGATGGCGCCCCAACCCTTAATGTATTGAATGATGGCTTGGATCCGATGAATCCTGCTATCCGAGTCAATGATAATGGCAATGTTGGATTTGGCACTATAGCACCTGCTGCACGTGTGCAAGTGGCAGATGGAGATGTCTATATCAGCGATGCAGCTAACGGTATCATTATGACATCACCAAATGGAACCTGCTTTAGAGTAACCATCTCTGATATGGGGGTTTTTCAAAATACGGAAATCACATGTCCTAATTAGTGAGCGCATTTAAACAACTTTAATCACTGAAAATTTAGGATATGAAATATTTTATAACAACAGTTTTGTTAGGCTGCTTAGCGATCAGCATCGCTAGAGCGCAGCTCTATAATGGAGGTTGTGTTATTACGATACAAGAAGATGCTGAGCTATATGTTGCTGATTCATATATTCATGAAGCAGGTATTGTCAATAATGCGGGAATATTCAGCATAAGAGATCAATTTAGCAACATTTCGGGGTTATCACCATTAGCCGATACCATTGGAACGGTCTTGTTTTTTGGTCAGATGCCCGGGATAAATGGGAGCGAGATTAATTTTAACAATGTAATCGTACAATCCTCTGGATTGGCAGTCTCTGAACAAGCAATGAGCATAGATGGAATGTTGACCCTTGGAGATGGAATCGTCGACTTAGGGGGTAATCCATTATTGATTCACAATGCTAATGGAAGTGCTATTACTGCTATTAGCGGGGGCATTCTTGCTAATGGCCCTACGACTGTCATATTAGGAACTGGTTCGGGCATGGATAGTTATGTGTTGCCTTTTCATAATGGTAACGAGCAACTAAATGCCACACTTTCACTTGAGTCAATGGGTGATTCTGGATCCAATATCTCTATAAGCACCTTCGCTACAGCAGCAACTAATCAGCCATTGCCGATGACAGTGAGTAATCTGGATATACTAGGACAGATGGATGGAGCTAATGTCGTCGATCGATTTTGGCATATCGTCCCTAACGGATTTATGTCTAATCCGGCAGGTAATCTTACGTTGTCTTATGCTCCAAGTGCTAATCGCGATAATGCTATTAATCCAGAAGAACTTGATATCTTTCAATGGCAAGAAGCTGGACCTTGGACTGCTATTGCGAGTGAAGTGTCAACTACTATGGTTAGCTCACAAGAGCAGCTTGAGCTTGAGGGATTCTTTGTGTTAGCATCTGAAATGATGGATACAATTGACGGGAGTCCTATTGTAATGTATGATCTTGATGAGTGTGATGCTTATTTGGAGTCAATGACATTTCAAGATTACAGTGAGTTTGTACCATCAGTTAATCAATTGAGTTGTGCCAGCGTTACAGCGACTAATGTGGCTCGCGAAAATCCAATGATGAATACACATTCATGTACGCCTGGTCTGAATGGCACAGAGGCGATGTGTGTAAGCTCGGCGCCTGGATGCGATTTTATGGCTAATAGTCCACTTGCTGTTAGGTTTAGAACCACGCTAAATCCTATGGGTGGAGAGTCAATAAGGCTGAGTGGATTGAGCTTTTTTGAGCAAGCACCTGAGATGTTTGATTGGATAGATGGTGCAAATGGACTTAATAACTACCCTACAAGATTTGGCCTTAGAGTATTGCGAGATGGTGCGGAGGTATTTAGGTCTGTAGAAATCGCAACATCTCGCTCCTGGACTGAGCACCAATTTGTCTTTGAGGGGGTCGCTTTTGAGGCAACAGATATTACCACATTCACTTTTGAATTTTTGGGATATTGTCATGTGGGCAATGATTCTCAGGTTACGGCTTGGGACTTTGAGGATATCGCAGTTTATGCAAGTTGTGGAGTAGCTACCGAAAGTGCAGCTATCAATGGTATGATTACCGAGTCAGCAGGTACAGCCATGCACAATGTATCTATTTCCGTGATGAACAATTCTAATATTGAGGCTTCTGCTGTCAGTGATCAAAATGGCTTTTTTAGATTAAATCAAGATGATACGATTGAGGATGACGCTCAAGTCAATTTTGCTTTTCAGTCTGATGCTGTAGAAAGGCGTATAAGCGTCCAAGATGCTATCGTGTTGTATTATCACTTACTTGGTTTTGCCACTATTACAGATCCCGTACAACTTGTTGCGTCAGATATAAATGGGGATAACAATGTTAATGTAATAGACTTCATTATTCTCAGAGAACATATACTTGGAAGACGAGTTATGCAAGAAGAAGAACTGCGGATTTATGTTCGTACATCTGAATTGATATCCCTTGGCTTACTATCGGATGATCAAGCTATCGATTATGCTAGTCTTACAACTGGAACTGAAGATATTGTGGATATCACGTCAATACTCAGAGGTGATATCATAAACTCGGCAAGTTTTGCAAGTTCAAGGAGTGATTTAGAATTCGACTTGTTGGATGCTACTGAAAAGCTTATAGAGCATGAGAATTTACATTCTGTTGAGGAGGTTGATCGAGCAGCCATATTTCCTAATCCAGCCGCAATAGGGGGTAATATATATGTACATATATCCTCTGATATTACACCTGATGCGTCGATAGAGATTTATAACCTGTTAGGAGAGCGAATCATGACTATAGAGAACCCTGTTAGGGGTAATAATAGAATCGAAATTGATGAAAGAGTACTTGTAAATACTGGTTTTATAATTGTTAATGTTCGAAATCAATCTTCTTTACAAACGCAGCTCGTTTCTGTATTGAAATAATTTTAGGTTTTGTTAGAAAGACAGTGTCAGTCCTGACTGATTGCACTGGAGGCGTGATAGTAATTATCATGCCTCTTTTTTTTAGGTTGACTCTATACAGTATTTCAATATTGTCTGATACTATAGGGTGACCACTTAAGCACATGACATATAATTTTATTCGGCTGTTAGGATTCTTATTCCTCATCCATTTTTTAAATTTTCAGGGGCTACATTCTATATCCACAATTCTGGCGACTATCAGAGAGATATTAGCTGATTCTGTGAGATAATGTGTTATTATCTAAATCAATATGTAATATATAGATAGTGGTCAATTGTTGATTATGGTGACATTATAGATACATCTCAATAGGAAACACTATCCCATGTTAATTAAGCAACTACGATTAAAAGACTCTTCGGTAGAACGGGTTGATAAAATTCCTTTTAAAGCGGACCTCATACTTCTATTCATTTCTAAGAAAACCGATGATTTAGCACTATTAATGCGAGGACTGAAAGTTGCCCAACCTAAGGCTGTTATTGCAGGTTGTTCTACGCCAGGTGTAGTTCACAAAGTGAGAGTTTATGATAACACGATAGGCTTGACTGCTATAAAGTTTGAGAAAACCAAGGTGGAAAAAAAAGTAGTTCAGTTCTCTGAAATAGAACACAGTTTCGCAGTAGGACAACATCTTGGTTCGCAATTTGAATCAAAAAATTTAGCGCATTTATTGGTTTTTAGTGGAGGGTTGAATGTGAATGCAGACAAGTTTTTAAAGGGCTTGTCATCTCGGTTGGATTGTGGTGTCTCCATTACAGGTGGCTTAGCTGGCGATGTTGACAACTTCAATATGGCTGGCGAAGAGGTAGATGATGACAATGAGACTTATGTGGTTAATGAAGACGTAGGTTTTAGGAATACAATCACAGCTGTAGGTCTCTATAGTAAAGATTTAAGAGTGAGTTGTAGCACTAGCCACGGATGGAGGCCATTTGGTATGAATAGAATCGTGACGAAGGCTGAGAATAACATATTGTATGAGATTGATGATCAGCCGGCACTTGATCTTATCAGATCCTTCTTGGGACCTCGAGTAGACAGTTTACTGGGATCTGCTTTACAGTTCCCAATCGGCTTAGAGAAATATGAGGATGATGCCTATCTCGTGAGGAGCATTGTTGATATAGATGAAGATGATCAAAGCCTAATTTTCGCTGGAAATATTCCTGAGGGGTCGGTCGTGAGACTGTTGAAAGCGCGCTATGATGATTTAATCGAATCGGCCGAGAATTCGGCTCGACGCCTAAAAGAATTATCAAAAGGGAAACCAGAATTAGCTTTAATAGTCAGTGGTGTTGGCCGAAAAATGGTGCTTAAACAAATGGCAGACGTAGAAATAGAAACAGTTCAAAAAGTAATCGGTTCTAAATCTGCTATAGCAGGATTTTATGGATACGGCGAATTTATGACTAGTTACCGGAGCGGCCCATGTCAGCTTTATAATCAGTCTTTGACGATAACTATGTTCAAAGAAAATTAGACCTGAAGTCACATGCATAAATTATTAAAACTACAATTAGAGAAGTCTGGTCTGAGTAAAGCTCAAATGGCTGACATGCAGGATTTGATCGAACTGATCATGCAGGCGTATAATGGTTATGACAATGATTTGTCTCTGCTGGATAATGTTTTAGATCATAGTACTGGAGAATTGGTCGAGGTAAATCAAGATCTTGAAGAGAATGTAGAGGAGCTTACTGATGAGTTTGAGAAGACAGAAGAACAACTTGAAAGAGTCGTCAATCATGTTCCTGGAGTAATATTTGAAACTGATGGAATAGGGAACTTCAAGTTTTTGAATCCTTCATGGGAGCTGTTATCTGGCTACACTGTTGAAGAGACACTTGGAAAACACTATTCTGAATTCTTGAAGGGATTTAATAGCGTGAGTCAGGATGAGATAGCCAAGATAGGTTGTGAGGTATCAAAAGACTTTAAAAGCGTTGTATCCATAACGACCAAGGATGGTATTAAGAAATGGATAGAAATAAATTATAAGACTATTGAGAATCTGAATGAAGACCTGCCCGGTGTCATCGGGAGTCTTGTCGATGTGACAAAATTAAAAGAGACAGAGATAGAGCTTATAAAGACTCAGAAGGCTATGCACAAGGCAATCGCTGCGAAAGAGGATTTTCTATCTACCATGTCACATGAAATAAGAACCCCGCTAAATGGCGTTATTGGTATTTCAAATGTTCTGGTCCTGGATGATCATTTGGAATCACAGAAAGAGAATTTAAAAGTATTAAAGTACTCCTCCGAGCATTTGTTGGCCTTGATCAATGACATACTTGATTATAACAAGATGGAGGGGGGCAAAATAGAGTTTGAAAACACGGATTTCAACATTAAGGCTCTAATAAAATCAATCAAGAAAACCTTCAAGTTCCAAGCTGGAGAAAAAGGTGTGGCCTTCATGGTCGATGTTGATGATAAGATTCCTAAATACTTGAAGGGCGACAAGACCCGCCTGTCTCAGGTGTTGAATAACCTGTTGAGTAATGCGATAAAATTCACACATGAAGGAGAAATCAATCTGGTTGTGGAGAACGTCTCTGAAAATAATAAAACAGTTACCCTGTTGTTTGAGGTTCAGGATACAGGAATAGGTATCTCGTTAGATAAGCTGGATCGAATATTTGAGAAGTTTAAGCAAGCTGACGCTAGTATTTCAAGTATGTATGGAGGTACGGGTTTAGGCTTAGCTATCTGTAAAAAACTCCTCTTAATGCAAAATTCTGATTTGAAAGTTAAGAGTGTTCCTGACATAGGATCCAAATTTTATTTCGTCCTCAGCTTTGATAAGAGTGTTAAAAATGTAGATGGTTCTTCCCAGACATCACCGATTCAGATCGTATCAGAAGATATTAAGGGGACAAGAGTTTTGGTGGCTGAGGATAATCGTATTAATCAAATTGTAATCAGTAAATATCTCGAGAAATGGGATATTATTTATGATGTGGTTGACAACGGAAAAGAGGCCGTAGAAAAGTATAACAAATATCACTACGATATAATACTTATGGATCTACAAATGCCAAAGATGAATGGGTATGAGGCGACCAAAAAGATCCTTAAAATAGCTGAAGTCAAAGGACAGAAAATTTCAATAGTTGCTCTGACCGCATCCGCTCAATTGGATGTCAGGTTTAAGGCTGAGAAAACAGGTATGACGGGTTTCGTCACAAAGCCTTTTAAATCTGGAGACCTATATAATACTATCGTGGATCAGTTAAAAGGAGTCAAGCAATTTAGTCACCTAAATTAGACCCATTAGCTGTTCTGAATTTTCAGAAAGGACCATTTTTATAGGGAGTACAGATCCAATGACTATCTCTTCTACTCGAGCACATCATCAGCTATCTCTATCTCAGGGTTGATACTGAGTAGATCATTGATAAATTCACTTCTGTTCTGTGGGGATATGACCAGAGGACTAAACTTGATCTTAATCGCAATACGATCCATTGATGCCGCAGGAGAGGACAGCCAAGTGTTTGTTTTCTTAATACTCTTTATCTCAGTGATGTCATAAGTACCATGCTTGAAGAATCCGACCTTAACCGACAAAGTCTTTTTCTCAGGATTTATGGAATAGCGTATACCATGGAAGACAGTATGCGTAAGCCACAGACTACCAGCTACCAATGCCAATACGATATATAGAGTTACTGAAAATTTAGCAACAAAGAATACTGGCGTAATACTCAGCAGCGTAAACAGCATGACGAAATTGTAGATTTTATAATCTATCTCTGATTTATATACTTTTTCTAATTCTATCAATTTAGAGCACGATTTCTTCTCCGACCTTAGGAATGGATACTTTGCTGAAACCATTCTGTCCGAGATATTCGGCAAACTTCTGCTGCGTCTTAAACTCGCCATGTACAAGAAAGATTCTTTTTACGGAGCTCTTCTGATTAGAGATGTTTTCTAGCATTTCTTTCCGATCCCCATGTGCTGAGAATGAGTCCATGGACTCGATGCGTGCATTGACATTTAGCATATCGCCTTGCAGTTTAAGTTCTTTCGCACCATTCTTAAGTATGCCACCGGCAGTATTAGGTGAGCAGTATCCTACTATGAGGAATGTAGAGTTGGGGTCTTCTAAGTTATGATACATATGATGTCGTATCCGACCAGCATTCATCATACCGCTAGCGCTAATAATCACTCCAGGTTCTTTTGTAAAGTTGAGCCATTTGGACCTATCAACCTTCCGTACATACTCCAGACTGTTAAAACCAAATGGATCGTCATCCTCTAATAGATATTCATTGAGCGCAGTGTCGAAGCACTCAGGATGTGAGCCATAAATCTCTGTAGCATTTACTGCCAGAGGGCTGTCGACATAAACCGGAACTCGTGGTAGCGAGCCATTGTTGTACATCTGGTCCATCATGTACACCAGTTCTTGTGTACGACCGATACTGAACGCTGGAATAATTAGCTTGCCCCGATTGTCAACACAGGTTTCTTTCATGATCTCAAGAAACTTCTGAGACTGTTCAGGCTTGGATTCATGTTCCTTATCTCCGTAGGTAGATTCGCAGATGAGGTAGTCTACCTCTGGAAGCTGCGCAGGATTGCGAAGAATAGGGCGATCGGGACGGCCGATATCTCCTGTAAATCCTATAGTGGTCGTTTTGGATCCTTCAGTGATCCTCAATGTTACACTGGCAGATCCTAGGATGTGACCTTGATCTTTGAACATGACTTGGACGTCACCACAGATGTTATTCCACTTGTTATATGGGTGACTCATGAAGCGGTTCATAGTTGCCGCTACATCTCTTTTTTCATAGAGGGCTTCTTTGAGTTTGATGCTCTTTTTCTTCTTTTTCTTCTTGAGGAGGCGTTTGTTTTCTTGTTCTGCATCTCGCTCCTGAATCTTGGCACTATCGAGCAGCATGATGCTACACAGACTGCGGGTAGCGTGAGTCGCATGTATGGTGCCTTGGAATCCTTCTTTCACTAAATATGGTACTCTGCCAGTATGATCTATATGGGCATGTGACAGTATCAGACAATCAACTGTACTGGGGTCAAAATGCAGTAACCTGTTAGAAACCTCATCATCCTTCCCTCCACCTTGGAACAGACCACAATCTAATAATATTCTATAGCCACTGTCCAAAGTAATAAGGTGACAACTACCAGTTACATTTCTCGCGGCACCACAAAATTTGATCTGCATAATTCTTCTTTTTCTATGAGGTTAAGTTACTCTTATGATTGTTGTATCTCGTATATAATTAGATTTCTTTAGGGAGATAATAGAGTACATTCAAATTTTTTTCCACTAAGTATTCTTTAGCTATCTGCGATATCATATCGCTATCGACCGATTCGTATAGAGACTCTTGTTCATTCATCAGATCTAATTGTCCGAGATATTCGAAGTAGGCCATTGACATTGACTTGTTGAGTACGCTGAGGTCGCTGATGCAGAGGCTGCTAATAACTTTGTTCTTTAGCTTCTCAAGTTCTTTAGCTTCGACCCTGATATTCTTAAGCTTGTCAAGCTCGAGCCATATCTCTTTATAAGCTTGCTTCATGGTAATACCAGGCATGGGTCTTCCTTCTATTATGATTAGGCCACTGTCCCTGCTACCACTGATATAGCAATCTATATCACTGAATATCTGCTTATTCTTAATCAGATGCTGGTAGAATCTAGAGGATTTACCATTTGCCAGGATGTCTGATATTAGGTCGCAAGCATAATATTGATCTGATGTCCTGCCCGGCATATGAAATGCCATAAGAATCATTGGCATAGGGACATCACCATATATGGTCTTCTCCCTCATCTCGGTCTGCTTAGGCTCACTGGCTAACTGGTTGTCAGGCTTAGTACCGGAAGAAATGTCCTCAAACCATTGTCGAGCAAGGCGCAGTACTTCATCAGGATCCATGGGACTCGAGATGCTGAGTATTGCATTAGAGGGATTATAATGTGTCTCATAGAATTGTGCCACATCTTCTAAGTTGGCATCGGCTATGTGATCTATTTTAAGACCTATAGTTGGCCATCTGTAATTGTGTACTTTAAAACAGAGATCTGACATATGGTGCCAGGCATCTCCGTAGGGCTTATTGAGACAGACCTCTTTAAATTCTTCTGTGACAACTTTTTTTTGTACCGCCAGACTCTTTGGGTTGAGGGTCAGGTGCGCCATCCGATCAGCTTCAAGCCATAGTGCCGTTTCAATATTTTGTACGGGTAGGCTATTATAAAAGTTGGTGTAGTCGCTATTAGTGTAAGCATTGTTTTCTCCTCCAGCCATCTGAAGTGGCTCATCATAGTTAGGCGCATGATCAGAACCGCCAAACATGAGATGCTCAAATAAATGCGCAAAACCAGTCTTCTCGGGGGATTCATTTTTTGATCCAACTTTGTATAGGACATCCACTGCTGCCATGGCTGTTGAGTTGTCTTGCTCAATCAGTAGGGTAAGGCCATTTTTCAGAATGTATTTTTTGTACTTAATCATTTCATTAACCGTTTATCAGAATTGGGCGATCAGCAATCGCTTGGTTTTCAGAGATGTACTTCCAAAACTCCAGTTTAGACATTTTTTCAGCTCCTAAGCTCATCAGATGATTCGTTTCCTGTTGACAATCGATCAATTTTACTCCGAGTTGATCAAGTTTGCGACAGAGTGAAATAAAGCCAAATTTTGAAGCATTACTTGCATAAGTAAACATAGACTCGCCATAGAATATATCTCCCAAGCCTATACCGTATAGCCCTCCTACCAAGTCATCACCTTGCCAAACTTCTACGGAATGGGCATAGCCTTGTTCATGTAAGGAGAGGTAAGAGTCAATGATGTCCTTATTAATCCAAGTACCCATTTGTTCAGGTCGATCTAAAGATGCACAAGCCGTTATAACAGCTTCAAATGCTTTATTATAAGTGACCGAATATTTATCTTGATTAAAGTATGGTCTCATGCTTTTGGACACCTTTACTTTAGACGGGTATAGTACACACCTCGGATGAGTCCACCACCACATGACAGGAGGGTCATTATACCATGGGAAAATGCCATACCTATAGGCAAATAGTAATCGTTCTACACTAAGGTCTCCTCCTATCGCCAAGAGCCCGTCATGGTCAGCACTCAATGGATGGGGGAAGTACAAAGACAATATTTAAATGCCGGAGATGATGTTTATGACTTTTCCTGAAAAGTCTCGATGACAGCAGATAAGCCACGATCGATGAGCGCATCTTTCATAGGCTTGAGCTTCTCAAATGTTCCAGCCTTTACAACAGCTTTGCCCTTGAAATGGACAAGTAAACTCAATTGCTCTGATTGCTCAAATGTGTGGTTACAGACTTCCATAAAACACTTAATAACCCAATCAAAGGTATTGTAGTCATCATTGTAAACTATTAGCTCCGCTTTGTCAGTGATAGAAGCGTCAGCTATCATTGTTGTTTCTTCTGTGTCGTGGATTGAGTTACGCATTAATAAAGGACTGATTTAAGTTAGATTACTAAGATAGTGCGGCCAAATTTTGCTTTATATTTTCAAAATTAGGCATATCCCCAGCGTTGTCAAGGATTTCAGAATATTTTACCGTCCCCTCTTTGTCAATTACGAAGGCAGATCTTTTAGAAACACCTTTGAGTCCAATTACAAAATCCTCATAGAGTGATCCATAGGCACGAGATACCTCTCGATTAAAATCACTTAATAATGGGAAATTGTATGATTGTTCTTCTTTGAACTTACCCAAGGTGAATGGGCTATCTACCGAAATTGCTAAGATGTCAGTGTTGAGTTCCTTGTACTGGTCTAATTCATCTCTTATACCACATAGCTCTTTAGTACATACTCCAGTGAATGCAAGCGGGAAAAACAAGACTAACACGTTTTTACCGTGGTAATCAGAAAGACTAACTTCTTTAGTAGTTGTATCACGAAGGGTAAAGCTCGGGGCTTTTTCTCCAATTGCTATGCTCATATAAAAAATACTCTGTGCCGAAGCAGTACAAAAGTAAGCCAATTTTAATAATCTTAATTTGTTTATTGCGGGGTAATTCAAATTAATATTGGAAGCAACTTGACAAAAAAAGCCTATCTCCAGTTACATGCAGCCATATTCCTCTGGGGTTTCACAGCAATCTTAGGGGATTTAATCAGCTTGTCGGCATTTTGGCTGGTATTATGGCGTGTTGCTATTACCTCGGCAACTCTGATTCTACTGCCAGGAGTTAGGAGGTCATTATTGCAACTAACGCGCAAGTTATATGGGGTGTACTTCATGGTCGGAGCACTCATAGCTATTCATTGGGTAACTTTCTTTGGGGCTATAAAATATGCCAATGCTTCTGTGGGTCTGGTTGCCATGGCTACGGTGTCATTATTTACTGCATTTATTGAACCACTATATTTTAAACGAAAAATTCGTAGCGCTGAAGTGCTCTTTGGGCTGCTTGTTATACCTGCGATGTTATTAATCGTGAAGGACCTCGAAGGTGATATGCGCCTTGGATTAGGAATCGGTTTGATCAGTGCATTCTTAGCGGCGATGTTTGCAGTAATTAACAAGAAGTATGTAGAAGAGACTGATCCTCAGGCGATCACTTTTGTGGAGCTATTCAGTGCCTTTCTCATTTTGGCGATCATGAGCCCTATAGTCTACACGAACTATGATAGTGTCTGGTGGCCAGTTGATTTAGATTGGATGTATCTTTTGATTCTAGCGGTTCTATGCACTTGTGTGGCGTTCATCCTTCACCTTTATGCATTGAAACACATAAGTGCTTTCGCTTCTAATTTGGCTATTAATCTGGAGCCCGTATATGGGATTATTCTCGCTGGTTTTCTTTTAGGTGATTTTGACGAGCTCAACAATAGCTTTTATTTGGGTGTGGTTATCATTCTGCTGTGTGTGCTAATCTATCCTCGATTTAGCAGGAAGTATGAGTAGTCATCCACGTGTATAGATCAGGAGCTATCGATCCGACTTTACCTCCACTGATAGGCTGTCCGTCAATCCTTACTACAGGCATCACTTTTTTAGTTGAACTTGTTATAAATACTTCATCTGATGCCATCAATTCTTCCAAGGTGATGTCTCGTTCAATTACCGAGTAGGAGTTTTGGTCCTCCATTAACATCCTACGGGTGATGCCGGGAAGGATGTCACGGCTTGGCGTATACAGGATGCCATGCTTACAACAGAAGATGTTAGCTCTTGAGGTCTCACTGACTATTCCCTCCATAACATATAGGACATCCAATGCTCCGGAATCCTCCAGTTTGGATTGTAAGAGATAGGGAATCATGTAATTGGTACTCTTGATATCTGCAAATGGCCTGACATGTCTATGTGTAATCAGACTGATGCCCTGGGAATAGTAATCAGTGGGGTGGTGACTGTGTCTGTAGTTGAGCACTAAGAGTTCGTGCTCATTAGATGGGCTATAACCATTGGTGCTGTCACCACCAGAAAGAATGAGCTTAAAATTTGACTCAGGGGTGCTATTCAGATCATACAATTTGTTAATTATATCAATTAGCTCATCTCTAGACTTCTTAATGTTTAAATGAGCCTTTCTAGCACTCGAAAAAAATCTATTTATATACCAATCAAGATGAATGTTAGACCTATTGTGGTATGTAAAATAGTCGAATATACCATAACCCCTGTGCAAAGACAGATTGTTGGGACCAATGGAGATTTCTGATATAGGACAAATTTGATCATTGTGAAAACCATAGTGAAGCACCATTCTATAAAAATAGAAATAGGGTCGGAAATACCGACCCTATTATGAGACCAACCAACCCAAGTTTAATTGTATCGAACTACCACTCTTGTAGAGAGTCGTAATCCTGATTTAGCCTTTTAAAAGAGATGTTTTGCTTTTCAAAGTTGATATGTCCTGAAGACCATATGCCTTGGTGACCATCCAATATCATATACCCACCTACTTCTTCCATATTTACCTTGGTTACACAGGTAAATGCCCAAAGATTGTCGACTTTCTTACCGAATACTTGCAAGTTTTTACTATCTCGATCTGTGAGATTATAATAGCCTCTTGCCAGATCTCCATAATAAAAAAACTTGGCCTTAACACGCTGATTATCATCTCGGTATCCCCGGGTTCCTACGAGTGTTATGACGGAGTCAAACTGGATATCCTTAACAGTAAATGCAGGGTCATCGCCATCAACATGACTCATGATTTCATTAATCTCTTCTGTGGTGTAAGTTTCTACAGAATTGGGAGCGCATGATTCTAGTATGATTAGTGCTCCGATGAAGTATGCAGCTATGAATGACAATCGCATGTGTAAATATATTTATTAATTATATATATAAAATATTCAATGTGTTAGTTTATTGCATATTAATTAAACAGTGTGCTTAAGCATCATGGTAAGGCAACTCACATCAACGCCTCAAAAACATAATTCAGAATTGTCAATAAAGACTGGACAAGTGAGCACTATTGGCAATATAACGGGAGTGATGAA
>CAZAXY010000010.1:0-50029 GCA_964489125.1 uncultured Saprospiraceae bacterium | reverse complement strand
GATTAGGACACTTGTCATCTTTATCTACAACACCGTCACCATCACTATCAGGACAGCCATTTACGTCTCCTGCAACATTAGGACAAGCATCAACATCATCATTTACGCCGTCACCGTCACTATCTGATGCACAGCCATTAGCAGCATCACCTGCTACAGTAGGGCAGTCATCATCCTTGTCCGCCACACCGTCACCATCACTATCAGGACATCCTCTTAATGTCCCAGCAGCGTTAGGGCAATTGTCATTTCTATCCGCTACTCCGTCACCATCACTATCTGGGCATCCGTTAAGTGTACCAGCAGCATTAGGACAGTCATCATTTCTATCCGCTACACCATCGCCGTCACTATCAGGACATCCGTTAAGTGTACCAGCAGCATTAGGGCACCTGTCATCTTTATCAAGAACACCATCACCATCACTATCTGGGCATCCACCATTAGCTGCAGTACCAGCATTAGTAGGGCAGTTATCTTGGCTATCGATGATGCCATCACCATCACTATCAGGACATCCGTCAAATGCATCTAAGCCGTAGATGTTAGGGCAGGCATCTTTTCTATCTGGAACACCATCACCATCGGCATCTGGAGCTCCGCCATCACCGAATGTATAGGTCAATGTACCCAATACCCTTCTTCCGATCTGAGGGAATTGAGGGAATGCACGATACTCGTTGTCAAACAAGTTCTGAGCAGTCACGGCTAATGTTAATCCATTATCCCACTTGTATCCAACTCCAGCATCCACCAAACTTTTTACATCTGTATTACCACTGAACTGACCTAAGAATACTTCATAACTAGGGTCATATTGGTATGCTATGTTCGCTCTCCACCCGTATTCTGGCGTTAAATTTCCACCAAGTCTAAACCTATTAGTAGGCTGAGAGATGGACGTCTGTTCTGTACCATCTACTCCTTGGATTTGAGGATTAAAAATATTCGCAGAAGTCCATGAGTAATTTCCGAAAACAGATAGATCATTATTTATGAAATAGTTTAAACCCAAATCTATACCTGTGTAATTAAATTCTTCAAAAGTTCTGTAGCCTGCAGCATATAGCGGACCAATACCCTGTGGTAATTCTTGAGTCGGAGTCCAAGCTAATACACCTGCATTTCCAAATCCTTGGAGCGCTGGCAGTAATGCTGCTTCAGCTCCTGCTGCGGCTTGCTGATAACCTCCAACTACAGCTGGCGTAAGACCAGCGGCTAAAGCTGCTGCTGCATCTGGACCAAGGGCAGAAAGTTCATTAGCCAAAAAGTTTTGAATCCCTGCAACATCTAAATTAGCGAGTAAATCTCCAGCAATATTGAGGTCGTTTAATCTGTATGTTGGGCTAATTCCTGTAAATAGTGTGGCTCCATCAATACTTCTATTATATAAATCCAATGACACACCAAATCTGTCACCAATAAGGCCTTTATAGCCGATTTCCCAAGTATCTTCTGTTCGTAGAGCAGCAGCTGGTGCATCGATTAATCCTAATGGTTCACCATTAAATAAGTTAAAGCCTTCAAAAGATCCTGTGAATCCACCTGGAGCGTTCGCAGGATTGGCTAAATATCCAGCTAAATTATTTGCCGTTGTAGCTGCTAAATCAGCTGGTACACCCTGGGCTGTCAATCCCCCTATTAATGCGGGCAAGAGGCCTGGTAATAATCCTTGTGTTGCTAATCCATAAGGAATTGCATTAGGCAACCCTGGTGTACCCACTGGAAGGTTAGGTACGCCCAATCCTTGTAGGACGGTATTCCATACAATCTCCGGATTATCTCCAAATGTCTGAGTACCCTGATTACCTAATAACCAAGCGGATCCTACTGGGCCAACACCTGGCACATTAAATGTTGTAACTGGGAAGTCAATATTTACTTGCAGTTGTGAAGGCGCTCCAACGGCACGGTTGAATCCACCTCTAATCGTATGTTTAGGACTTGGCTTAAAGACTAATACCGCTCTTGGTGAAAATGCTGTTTCATCCAAGAAATTAAATCTGTCGGCTCTTCCAGCTACGACTAAGTCGAATTTGTCTCCTAAAGCAAGCTTAGTTTGTACATATCCTCCTATAATCCCAAAGTCATCATCATCCTCTTGTCTTCCATAAACTTCATTGTTAGTATTTGCTACCGATAATCTATAGTCAATACCTGCAGTCCAGTTTGAATTTAAGAAACTTGGAATATCAAAATTTTGCTGCACTTGAGCCTCAAACTGAGTCCTGGCAATACCAGACGAGTTACCCGTGTTGTATAGAAAAGTAGGGTTTTCATCAGTACCACCATTATTCGTTAACCAGAACGATTGTGCGAAGAATCCTCCTTTTTGTACTTGTGCTTGCGCCCATCCTTCAGTTGCCTGAGAAAGTCCTACTCCTTGTGAGTTGTAGAATACTGCTGAAGCACTATTCGTACCACCAGATAATACCACTGATAAATCATCTTGTGGTCTGAACTCAAGTGTTCCGTTGAGAACAAATTGTCTCCAATCATCTTGTATCGGGTTACCGTCACCATCTGGATCGAGATCGCTCGCATCAAGAAGTACTGTTCCTGGAGATGTAAGATCAACAATATTATTAGTAATAGTAGGGCGTCTCACTTGACTTTGAACTAAGGCAATCTGAGCAGCATCTATTTCACCATCCACTCCGCCTTGATCAGGATCATAGGTGAATTCATTACCCCTTTTAACAACGGCGTTTACTTTAAATCCGAACTTGTCCGAAACTTTAGTCGCATGTCTTAATGACGCTCCAAATGTGCTCAGTTCACCTCCGATCAACTCGATGGTAGTACCCGGGTTATCAATGGGCTTTTTACTGATGAAGTGAACGACACCAGCTGTTACACCTGGGCCATAAAGTGCAGATGCAGGACCTCGTACGACCTCAATTCTCTCGATATCAATGTTGTTGAGTGGAGAGTTCAAGTTATCAAACGTTCCTAAACCTGGACCAGATAATGACCTATTATCCAATATCGGAAATGATGCAGAACCAAATACTCCTCCATCTCCTCTTAATTGGATATTTACACGGCCAGCACCTTGCTGTTGTACAAATACTCCAGGCTCATTGATGATTGCTCTTGCAGCATTATCATTTGGCGTTGCTTCGAGTTTTCTTGCGGTAAGAACAGACACTGATGCAGGTGCATCCTGGACTTTCTCACGACGTCGTGATGCCGATATGATTATGTCTTCACCGATCAATACTCCTTCCGACATTGTAATGTCTAATCCATTTGTAGGGCCATTAACTGTTATTTCTTGGGTGTTATAACCAGTAAAACTCACAACCATAGTTAGTGGGAAACTTGCAGCAGTTGTAACGCTATAGTTACCGTCAAAATCTGTGATATTCCCATCCGTCGTATTTTGGACCAAGACATTTGCTCCGATTAAAGGCTCGCCTGTGTCATCGGTAATGGTACCGCTAATTGTTCCTTGAGCCAAGGCAACTTGAGCAATTAAGACCGTGAGACATAAGAAACCAGATAGTCTCTTCATAAAGTTAGTTCTTTTCATACAGAATAATCTTTGTTTAAGAAAAATGCGTTTTTGACCTTACGCTTGTCAGTTAGTTTAGTATCTATAAATCAAGACAATAGTTAGATCGTCGTTTGTAAAATAAACCGGCGGTAAAATATGGGTTACAATTATATTGTCATAATATATGATCCCCTAATTTGGGGATATGCCACATAGGCTACCGAGAATTAATTGTCATTATGATATAAAGTTGTGCCAAGCTGACAAAACTTAAAATCATATTTCCCCAAGATTGTATAGCGCGAGTTAAGATAGTGTGTTCACAAGAATAGTACTTTTCTTCAATGAGCTCTCAAACTATAGGCCTACCTTTATGTGTTCAGAATACTTATGAAGTACGATTTGGTCATTTTTGATTGCGATGGAACCCTAGTTAATAGCGAGCCATTAACCATGAAACTCCTAGTCAAGATGATGTTGGAAATAGGCGTGAAGGAGGACTATGAATGGCTCTTGGAGAACTTCGCAGGCAAGAATATGAAAGCGATAACAGATCTCATCGAAGACCATATTGGTCCGTTTGATACTGAGGCTTTCGAAGAAGATTATAGAACTCGTTGTGCGGATCTTTTTCAAGAGGAATTGCAACCTATAGCAGGCGTCATAGATTTAATCTCATCAATTCCGTGCGCCAAGTGTATTGCATCCAATGGTCCTCAACGCAAAATGAAGTTGTCACTTAGATGCACTGAAATAGATCGGTGGTTTCATACGGAGCATATATTTAGTGCATATGATATCCAAAAATGGAAACCCGATCCAGCATTAATTCATTACGCACTTGAGCGCATGAATGTCAGAGCATCTAAAGCTGTATTAATTGAAGATACGATGTCTGGTGTCATGGCAGGACTGAAGGCTGAGGTGGATACCATAGCCTTCAATCCCAAACAAGATCAGAAACTCCTCAATTCAGGCGCGACAAATTTTTCCAATATGGAAGATATTAAGCAATATTTACTCTCAAGTTGAACTAAGCATGTCTGCGCCAGAAAAAACAAAGAAGAAAATCACCAGAACAGGATTGAAAAATGCGTTGAGCATTTTTAGTTATATCACCAGATATAAGGGGTATTTCATAGGTGCTTTGACATTACTCATCATAGGTAGTGCACTTATGATGATAATTATGGGGATACCAGGTGAGATGGTTAATGAGGCGACTGGTAAGAAGACATATCTAAAGCTGACGCTGAATCAGTATGGATTAATGATGTTAGTAGCTTTAGCTCTTAGAGCGTTACTATCTTTTGTGCAAACCATACTGTTCGCCAATGTCAGTGAACGTGGGATGGCAGATATACGCAGAGACCTATACAACAAGATGATTGGCCAACCGATGGATTATTTTGAACAGCACAGGGTGGGTGAGTTGACTAGTAGAATCACGGCTGACGTAGAACAATTACAAGCTGTTTTTTCTGTGACACTAGCAGAGTTTGTTAGACAGGTGATGATCTTGTTTTTTGCAATTATTTTCCTTGCATATCTTATGCCGAGGCTCTTCTTAGTAATGATGCTGGTTATACCTGTGGTTGTAGTACTTGCCATGGTCTTTGGTCGTTATATTCGCCGCCTCTCTAAGAAACGTCAGGATCAACTGGCTAAAACAAATGTGATTGTAGAAGAAACCTTGCAGAATTTTCAAATTGTAAAGGCATTTGCAAATGAAGTGTTTGAGTCTAAGCGCTTTAGTGATAGTGTAGAGAAAATGGTAGGGATATCATTGAGTTTTGCAAAGGTTAGGGGACTGTTTTTTGCCTTCATTATATTTCTGCTCTTTGGGAGTATATTATTCATATTGTGGAGGGGGGCTTTCATGGTTCAGAGTGGATCTATGGATGCAGGAAATCTTTTGTCTTTTGTAATCTATACAGTTATGATAGGCGGAGCAATAGCCAGTTTAGGGAGTTTGTATACCACTATTGCCGGTGCTCTCGGGGCTACAGAGCGTGTCAAGGAGATTCTAGAGCGCCCGGTAGAGGTAGCTATTAGCGGGAACCATAGCAAACATGTCCAATCAGAAATTCATGGGGATATCGTATTCAATCAAGTGGATTTCTCCTATCCATCAAGACCAGACAGTATCATCTTAGATGCTGTTGATATCAAAATTGAAAAAGGACAAAAAGTGGCCATTGTCGGTCAGAGTGGAGGAGGAAAATCCACGCTAATCAAGTTGTTGATGCGTTTTTATGATGTCCAAAATGGAAGTATTTCTGTTGACGGTACTGATATCAGAGATTATGACCTGACGACCTTCAGAACAGCGATTGGATTGGTACCTCAGGATATCATTCTATTTGGTGGAAGCATTAGAGAGAATCTTCTTTACGGTAATCCCGATGCGACGGAGCAAGAGATTATAGAAGCGGCTAAACAGGCTAATTGCTGGGAATTTATCAGCTCATTTCAACAAGGCCTCAATACCATAGTTGGCGATCGGGGAGTGAAGTTATCCGGAGGTCAGAAACAACGGGTCGCCATCGCACGTACCATACTAAAGGATCCTAAAATATTACTGCTTGATGAGGCAACTTCTTCGCTTGATGCAGAATCCGAAAAGGTAGTTCAAGATGCAATCAATAACTTGATGAAGGATCGAACTGCAATCATTGTTGCGCATAGATTAGCCACAATCAGAGATGTCGATAAGATCTATGTACTAGCAAATGGTCAAGTCGCTGAATCTGGTTCACATAACGAGTTGATTCAAAAAGATCAAGGTATTTATAAGAATTTGGCCAATCTGCAGTTCAATCTTAAAGCGTCATAAACCAGTTTATGAAAAAATTTATTTGGATAGCTGCCATATTGGGTCTTGGGGTAAGTGATATATCGGCGCAAGTGACTTATGGCTTGACTCTCAAAACAGAACTATATAGCCGATATGCCAATCCATCTGATGATATCGCCTCGAGGTCTGCAGGTAGTGCACTTGCCAATATAGGACTCGGACCGAAGGTGTGGTTCGGCGGAAAATACTTTGCTGTTTCGCCTGAGGCTACCGTAGTTTTTTCTCCACTCGCGCTCAGCACCGGAGATTATAAGGGACTCGGTGCGATATCATTTCCGCTCATGGTAAAACTACAATTTGGTGGTTTAAGTAGCCTTGTGGACAACAGGTTTGGATTTGCCTTAGGAGGAGGCCTACAATTTACGAGGACCGAGTTATTCGGATTAAACAATAGCTTTGAAGACATGGGCGTAACTCGTAGTTACTTTAGGACTTATGTCGTTGAGGCTGATTTTGGATTTGGTACGAGTGGATTCACATTACACGGTTTAATCAGATATGGATTCAATCCTGATACTGATGCCAATACCATAAGTGTTGGGATCGGATATGACTTTAATATCCCAAGGCTTAAGGAGCGCACAGATTCAGAATTTTAACTAGAAGTGAGTCGTTATAGCCTTCGTGAATATAATACCATGCAGCTGGCACATAGCTGCCCTGACTTGCACATAGCAAGAGATATTCATACGCTCACATCAGCATTATCAAAACATCCGAACAGTTGGATTATTGGCGGAGGGAGCAATATCTTGATCACTCAGAATTTAGACACGCCAGTAATCATTATTGATATGACAGGGATATCTATAATTGATGAGGATAAGGTGTCCGTAACACTCAAGATAGCTGCTGGAGAAAACTGGCATGATTTCGTCATGTGGGCGATCCAACAGGGCTATGGAGGCATTGAAAACTTAAGCCTTATTCCAGGTAAGTGTGGTGCGGCTCCAATGCAAAATATCGGGGCTTATGGAGTGGAACTATCTGATGTCTTGCAAGAAGTTCATGCTATTGATAAGGTAACTCAAGAGGCGCTGATCCTCAGCAAGGATGATTGCCAATTAGGCTATCGTGATAGCATCTTTAAGGGTGATCTCCTGAGTCAAGTCGTCATAACCGGAATCGTCGTACGTCTGAGTAAACCAGGCCATCACAAACTTGCCTTGTCTTATGGGGCAATCCAACATGAATTAGAATTGATGGAGGTCGTTGACCCCAATATTTCTGATGTGAGTGCGGCGGTAATTAAGATTCGGCAGTCCAAGCTCCCAGACCCTGCAGAACTGCCTAATGTAGGAAGCTTCTTTAAGAATCCAATTATCGGTAAGGCGGAATACGAATCACTATCTAAAGATCATCCTGATATGCCGCATTATCCTATTGATGACACACATGTTAAGGTGCCTGCTGGATGGCTTATAGATCGGTCTGGGCTTAAGGGGTATCGGGTAGGGGATGTCGGCACACATGTCGATCAAGCCTTAGTCATTGTAAACTATGGAACCGAGCATGGTCAAGAGATTCTTGATTTTTCAGCCGAGATACAGACCAGGGTGTTCGATCGCTATGGCATCACCATAGAGCGAGAGGTAAATATCCTAAAATAGGAGAATCGCACTTGGTATGATTAATAAAGAATCCTATCCATTCAACAGTTTGACAGCCCTATTTCTAAACAAGTCATCTTCTTCAACTATGAAGACGCTACCAGGGCTGAGTCCATATCTGATATAGCCCATCGTTGAAATATCAATCTTTTGGAATGCTGCAATGAAAAATGTGGCCGAAAATCCGTGAGTTACAACGATTCCATCATTCTGCGACAAAATAATTCCTTCCACAAATTGATGTATGCCCTTTGCTAGATCTCTTCTGTTTTCTGAGTTT
Organism: uncultured Saprospiraceae bacterium; assembly: GCA_964489125.1. GTDB lineage: Bacteria > Bacteroidota > Bacteroidia > Chitinophagales > Saprospiraceae > GYS-P2D. The sequence goes on along the minus strand of CAZAXY010000010.1, from coordinate 41,783 downwards.
GTCGTTTACCTTTTATCGTCAACTCGGAATCGAACCATCCGTCAACTCTCCCATCAACAGTATGAGTGCCTACACAGAGCGTGATCAAGCAGATTTTTATCATGTTTTTATTTATTGTTGACTTTTCTTGATTAAGAATTCAGATTACTCTCGTTCCTGACAATGTTTAAGCTCTATCGCTAAGGGCATCTACCACAATTTAGTGTCCTCTGATCATTATAGGGCTGAATCCCCATTATCTTATAACTTAGTTGTATTAGTCTAAAGTACATGTCTTCAAAACTGAATATTCTTGTCGTAGAGGATGATGAAATCGAGCGGTTGAAGTTTAAGATGGTAACTGGCAATTTGGGATTATCTCATCAATTTGAGTATGCCACAAATGGAGAGCAGGCTATAGCACACCTTAGAGATAAGAGTCGTATGCTGCCTCAGCTCATTTTGCTGGATCTCAACATGCCTCGATTTGACGGATTTGAGTTCCTCTCAATGATGCGCACAGACAATGAGTTGCGCTATATTGCGACGGTAATTATGACCTCATCCGAAAATGAAAACGATATCAAAAAGTGTTATGAACTTGGCATCGCTGGTTATATAACTAAGCCTCTCGATCTGGATGACTACGAAATAAAATTGAAAGCATTATTTAGCTATTGGGAATTAAACAAGCTATACACTGCGAAGGGACAAGTAATTTAGTTTTAACTCCAAAAAAGTATGCATGAAAGGAATTGTATTTACAGAGTTCTTGGATCTAGTCGAAGATAAATTTGGCTTGATGATGGTCGATGACATCATCAATGCCTCAGAGCTGCCATCTGGAGGTGCTTACACCGCTATAGGCACCTATGACTTTGGGGAGATGCATCAGTTGATCACACATCTCAGCGCTAAGACAGACATTCCTATCAATGATCTATTGTTGATATACGGAGAGCACTTCTTTAGTGTTATTGAAAAAAGCTATCCCGCAATGCTTAAACAATATAAAGATCCTATCGAGATGTTAGCATCCATCGAAAATCATATACACGTAGAAGTCAGGAAGATTTATCATGATGCTGAGTTGCCGACATTCGAGGTGCTCGAGCAAACGACTAACACGCTTAAAATGATTTATAAATCAAGCCGATCCATGCATAGTTTTGGATTGGGATTGATGAAGAGTACATTCAGATATTTTGAAAGGAATTGCAAAATAGACTGTGTACCACTTAAGGATGATGGTACCGAGGTCGAGTTCTCGATTACAATGGTCAAATAAGCTAGATTGGAAGCAAATAGTAACGTCGATATCCCGATACTCCAAAGAGCACTCGCTCGAGAAAAGCGTGCTCGCAAAGCCGCTGAGCAGATCTTGGAAGAGAAATCAACAGAGCTCTATGAGTTAACTCAAGAACTCATCAAGTCTAAGAATACCCTAAGTATACACTTAGAAGAAAAGAACAACGAACTCTCTGGCTTAATCCAGCGTATCATAGATCCCTATACTCTTGTAGATCTCGAAGGCAATGTGATCAGGTATAATGCAGCGGCTGACAGACTCTTGGGTTTAACGGAGACCATGTCTAAAAATTCCAAGTTAAATCTCCTTCAACTAGTTAGAAAGGAAGATAAATCTCGCTTGGCAGAGGCATTCGCTGATATGCTTAGAGATGGTTTTGTGAAGGATGTTACCCTGATGATATCCGATTCCGACGGGGAGTCTGTCTATCTACAAATCAATGCAGCAGTCCTTTATGACAATGAAAAAAAACCTAAAGCGGCCCAGGGAATTGCACGAGATATAACGAAGCTTAAATTGCTCGAAGAGCAGAAAGATCAATTGCTCAGTCAATTAGTATCACGTAATGATGCACTCAATGAGTATGCTCATGTCGTCTCTCACGATCTTAAGGGGCCACTTCGTGGAATCAACACATTAATGCAGCTCATCCAAATGCAAAATAACTCTGTATTAAATGAGCAGTCGACTGAATATTTTGATATGATCGGAAAGTCCATACGAAAAATGGATAATCAGATCTCCAGTATCTTGACTTATTCCAAGGCAGGCTTGATGCTCGAAGAGCAGAAAGAAGTCGATTTAAAACAGCTTATCCTCGACATACGAGATCAGATCATGCCGACAAAACAAGTCGATTTGGTATTTGCTAGCGAAATGCCCGTGGTCATGTCGCATCGCAATCAGTTAGAGCAAGTAGTACACAACCTGATGAGTAATGCCATCAAGTTTTCACCTGAGGATCAAGCTCAAATCACATGGAGATGTATTGAGAAAAATGATCAGTATCAGCTCTCTATCCAAGACAACGGTGTAGGTATTGAGGAGAAGTACTTCGAAAAAATATTCCAGATATTTCAGAGCCTTAGCGTAAGGCAAGACTCGTCCGGGGTAGGGCTTGCCATTGTAAAGAAAGTTGTTAATGCATTGGGTGGTGAGGTCTGGCTAACCTCTGAATATGGAAAAGGGACTACCTTTTATTTTACTATTCCTAGAGCGCCAGCCTCATGAGCTACAACTTAGATTACATCTATAAAATTTCTAAAGGAGACTCAGGTTTCATTGATCAGTTCTGGTCACTGGTCACGAAAGAGTGGCCTCAAGAGACAGAAAAATACAGACAATCTATACGAGAGAATCAATATATAGCTGCCGCTGGATTAGTACATAAGCTCAAGCATAAGTTTGTCTTATTAAGTGCCATTGAAGGACATGAATTAGCCACACTGCATGAAAAGTGTCTTAAAGATGGGAACACACGATATGTAGATGATTATGAGAGAGTTCTAACTGATATAACCCAATTTATTAATAGCACAAACCCACATAAGGTATGAGATGCATGATCATTGATGACGAAGCTACGGCTAGGCTGATACTCCATAAAGTCTGCGACACCCATGAGGACTTGGAAGTCGTGGCTGTTATGGATTCAGCTATTGAGGCGTTGAAGTTTCTCAATCAGAATAGCGTAGATCTTATCTTGCTTGATATACAGATGCCTAATTTTAATGGGATAGACTTTGTCCAAACGCTTAAAGAGCCCATACCAATTATATGCGTTACGAGTGATCGAGAATTTGCGATAGACGCTTTCGAATATGAAAACATAATCTCTTACCTCCTCAAGCCAATAGATGAAGACAAGTTCACAAAAGCCATAGAAAAAGCTAAGCGTCGGTCACACAAGGTAGACGGTGATTTCAACGCTCCTATAGCCAAATCAGAATCATCAGCTGAAAAATACCTTTATGTCAATATAGATAGGAGGCTGATCAAGATCGAAATGGCGACAATCTATATGATCGAAGCTAAAGGAGACTATATCTTGATCAAGTGTGATGATCAGAATCATACTGTACACTCGACACTCAAGAAAATAGAAACAAAACTGCCCGAGGAATTATTCCTTAAGGTTCATAGGTCATTCATTATCAATATTCAGCGCATAGTTGATATAGAGGATAGCAGCGTTCTAATTAATAGAGATGTGATACCTGTAAGTAGATCCAAAAAGCCTGAATTGATTAAGCGCCTTAATCTACTCTAAACAGCGGGCTTTGCTTGAATAACCACTTAGTAGAAAGCCCAATCTGTGAAAATGTAAATCCCGATGCGTTGCTTGAAGCGACGTTAGTATGTAAGCCATACGCCTCTATATGTATCCCTGATCTAAATAAATATCCCAGCCTGAGCTGAGCTCGATAAGTAAGTGTTGCGCTGGTCCTATTGACCTGTTGAGAACCTATAGCTCCTGTAGCGAGATAGGTCACTCCTTGTGTTTTTAATAGGTCTGGAGTTTTTACTATATCAACAAAAATCTCTTGCGCCCAAAACTGATCTGGACTGAAGTAAGGCACAGCCTCCGTAATATCAAATGTGATATACTGAACACTTGCTCCTATCTTAATGAAGGGTCTTCTTTTGAGTGACGTATAAACTGATGCATATACCAGATGATTGGTATTCTGATCCGATAACTGGGAGAACACATATTGTGTAAATAAGCCCAACCCCTTAACATTGGATACGGAGTAGTCAGCATAGAGCTGACGCTGACTGATTCGGTCTGATAGTAGGGTGAAATTGTAGTCTTGAAAACGCTGTCGATACCCCACCTTAATCTCGTGAGATCCTTGTTTAGTATGTCCGTGGACATCGTAGTTCACAAGGCTAGGATCGTTCTCTTGATCATTAATCTGTGATACACCTCCAATGACAGATAGCGTTGTATGTGCCAAAGGTTTGAATTTTATTCCGCCACTATATCGAGACAGTACTAGATCTGTATTAACAACTCGATTGAATACATTTCTTACGCCGATCTCGGCAAGTAGCGTTATTGATTGACTGACAGGTAGGATCGGACTGAACGATATATCCACAGATTGGTCCTGCCCACTGTCCCGACTATACTTGGTGTCAGTCAATAGAGTAGGTGATAGCGTAGTGTAGCTTTTGTGCTTTAGTCTTTTTAGGTCTTTGTTTTCAGGATGGGCATTGAGTCCTGAGTCTATGGTTTGCATTGCCGGAATTATGCTATCCATAGCCAAGAGGGCATCAGCTCTGCCAGCCCAAGCTTCGATATCATCCGAATCTACAGAGAGAAGTTCGTTATAGTGCGACAAAGCGGATGAATAAGAACGCCTCTGTATCGCCATTCTTGCCAGATACCGATGGTAATAGCTTGGTTGCTGTTCCTTAGTATAATTAGATTGGATAAGTTGAGTTGCTTCGCTGTATTGATGATTCCAGATTTGTGCCTGTATGAGATTTCCTATGACCATATCGCTCATTGGATGATCTGTTGGAGTTAACATAGACGCCTGTTCGGCGAAACTGAGGCAATTGCGCTTTTTATCTAGTAGATAACTGACATTGGTGAGTCCTATTAATGCGGAGATGTTCGCATTATCTGAGTTCATGATAAGCTCATATTGTGATTTGGCTTCAGCATATGAATCATCTTTAATAAGCGAGTCTGCATAACCAAGCCTAATGGAGTTCCGTAACTCATTGATATATTGTTGCCCACTGTTATTAACATAATTATTATCCAGTGTTCTGAGTGCAGCTCCATAATCTTGCAACTTCGCCTGACTGTTAGCGAGTCCTATATAGGCCGCTATACTTGATTGATCTGATTCCAATATTGAAGAATAGAGTTGGATGGCCTCTTGGGGACTATTACTCCAGAGATACGCTTCAGCGATGTTTAGATTTACTTCTTGATCTCCCGGATGTTGCTCTGACAATTGGGAAAAAATAGCTAGAGCTTCTAAAGGAGATCCGTTTAATCCCAGGGCTCTGCCGTAGCAGATATTTGCTGTTTTATTTTCTGGATTTTTTTGTAAAATTTCATAAAAAAAGCCTTTCGCCGCCAGATAATCACCAGATTCTAACATTTTGAATCCTTCATCCATGTTCTGCCCAATCAATGGACTAATCTGAATCATCAAGAATAACAGAAAAAGACAAATCGACATCAATTTACCATTCACCGATAGTAGGCTGCCGCTGACCGATAGTAATCGTCTTCGTTCATAGGTGACACACATCTTTGTACCATGATTAAGTCTAAACATATAAAGGAAATTCGGGGGTTGTTATATGCTAAAGGTACACTTAAGATCACTGAGGAGCAATGGTTTATGATCAGTGCTATGGTGGTCAACCTCGGCAACTACCTTTACAATCTCGTCGTTGGACGCATGCTCGGACCTTCAGATTTTGCGGATGCATCGCTATTGGTGACTATGCTACTTGTGCTGTCTTTTATCGCCATGACATTTCAATTGACGAGTGCTAAGTATAGCGCTGAGGCGGATGATGACGACAGTCTATCTATAGTCTCTTCTATGAGTCGCTATGGACTTATTACAGGGCTGATTATATCGCTTTGTGTGATACTTTTCTCACGACAACTTCAATTATTTTTTCAATCGCAGTCATCATGGATGTATATCATGTTCGCATTGAGTATACCGCTATACTTCTTGATGAGCGTAGGTCGAGGACAAGCTCAGGGGCTCAGAGACTTTCGCCGACTGTCTGTGAGCTACCAAGTTGAGATGCTTATTAGGTTATGTGCCACGGTGGCCTTGCTCCGATTGATAGAGATTGATCCTTCTGTAAGTATTAGTCTCGGGATTTTAGCTTCAGTTGGATTTGGATATTTACCCATAAGAAACAAAGACTTAAAGAACCTGAGAAGTACGAGCAAACTCACTAAGCCTCTAATTGTATTTGCACTATATACATTAAGCTATGAGCTTGCTCAGGTACTAATTAACAATACCGATATCCTACTGGTCAAACACTACTTCTCAGCGATAGAAGCAGGGCTCTATGCTGCTTTGGCAATGATAGGTAGGGTTGTGTTTTTCATAGCTTGGATGTTTGCAATGGTGCTACTTCCACATGTCATTGCCGCCGAAAAGTCAGGGATGGATAGTAGAAATCTACTCTGGAAATATGTGGGCTACACCGCTGTGCTTGGCGCTCTTATCACAGCTGCAAGCTATATGATGCCAGGGCTTATTGTCCAGATTCTTTTTGGATCCGCATATGTAGAAATCGCATCGCTTTTATGGCTTTATGCATTAACTACATCATTGTTCGCTGTCGCCAACATGTTCGCCTACTACTTTCTCTCGAGAAGTATCTATGCACCAATTTATCTAACATTCATAGTTGGATTACTCCAAATTGTAGGCTTAGTAGCTTGGCATGATACCTTATTACAAGTGGTACTCCTTCAGCTGGTCCTCATGGGCATTTTATTGCTAGCTCAGGTTGCTCACTATATGCACTACTGTAGATCTCAATCCAAACTGATACCGAACAGCACAACATTGCTATTAACCGATAGTAAGCTACCACTCACGGAAGAAAATATGTAATGCCTTTAGCAAGCTGCATATTTGAAACAAGAATAATCACCACCATTACAAAATCATAACATCATGAAACTTGCAATCGTAACATCATATCCGCCAAGTAAAGTAACCCTCAATGAATACGCCTATCACCTAGTCAAGGCCTTCAGACAGCAACAAGAGATCACCGAGTTAATCTTGCTAACGGATGCGGTATCTGAGAGACATGATGTCTCATTTGACTCTGCTGGATGTCAGGTGACACTGAAGCGCTGTTGGACTTTTAATAGTTATACTAATGTCTACTCCGTCACGCAAGCGATTAGACAAACCAAGCCTGATGCTGTATTGTATAATATGCAATTCATGAAGTTTGGAGACCGAAAGGTGCCTGCCGCTTTAGGTTTACTATTGCCAGGTATCACAAAGATGATGGGAATACCAGCAATCGTACTCCTACACAATATCATGGAGGCAGTAGATTTGCATGAAGCAGGATTTACTCAAAATAGATTCATTAAGACTATCTACAGCAATATCGGTAGATTGCTCACGATGTTCATTCTTATGGCAGACCGAGTCGCTGTGACTATGCCTAATTATGTGGACCTCTTAGAGGAGGCTTATGGAGCTGATCACGTCATTCATATTCCCCATGGCACCTTTACAATTGCTCAGGAGCCGACCTATAGTCTTCCTGCAGGACCCTTACAGGTGATGGCATTCGGAAAGTTCGGCACCTATAAAAAGGTCGAAGAAATGATCCAGGCGGTTGAGCTCATCCGAGAAGAAACTGCTCAGCCTATTGAGATTGTAATAGCTGGGACTGATAACCCTAATGTGAAAGGTTATCTCGCAGATGTCGCCAATAGATACAAGCATGTTGCTAACCTGAGATTTACCGGATATGTGCCAGAAGAAGATGTAGAGCGCATTTTTGCAGAAAGTGCTGTGGCTGTATTCCCTTACACATCCACAACTGGAAGCTCAGGAGTCTTACATCAAGCAGGAAGCTTTGGTAAGGCCGTTATAATGCCAGATATAGGCGATTTGGCTATGTTAATGAGGGATGAAGGATATGAAGGAGAGTTCTTTGAACCTGGTGATGTGAATAGTCTTGCTAACGCAATCAAAGCCATTCTCTTTAACCCCAGGTATCGAGTACAGCTGGGCAAGCGGAACTATAAAGCCGCGACAGCATATCCGATGACTAAGATAGCAGGGCTCTATGTAGATGCTTTTCAGTCAATAATGACTCGAGAACAGTTGAAGAGTTTTACTCCTCCTCAGATAAAATTTGACCTGATTGGAAAAAGATCCTAAGAGCTGGTTTCGCATTGCCATCAGTGTCGATTAATCCATAATGGCGCTGATAGGCACGTCTCCAAGGACGACGACCTACCACAGATACTGGCACCTGATCAAAATCGTGTAAAGTCCAAGAAAAAGAAGATAGATTGAGTGCCTGAATGTCATGAAGCAATTCAGCATAATAGCTGGCTTGCTTTTTTTGTGAATATTGTATTGGGTTCCATATACCACGATAAGATGTCATGCCAAATTCGCTTAAAACGATAGGCTTGTTAGTCCGGGTGTTCAATGCTTGATGTCTATCGATAAACTTGCCTGTATCACCGTAATAATGATACGACACGTAATCAACTAAATGTTCTAATCGGGAACCATCTTCAGGGTTGCTCCATCCAATAGTGATAGGGTGATGTGGATCTAAAGATCTTAAGACCTCGATATGATGACTGAGCCAATCTATGACCAATGATTCGCTGCGGTTATCAAGATCTAAATCGGGCTCATTCTTTAAGTCATAAGCCAATAGTGCAGGGTGGGATCGGATCGATGGAATCAACGAGTGGAGGTGTTGAGACGTAGCACGCCAGTCGCTGCCTGCATAATCACCATAAAAGTCGAATAAGGTAATTACTACAGTTAAGTCTTGATCATGTGCGATATCAAGGAAGTGCAACAGGCGATTGATTGTTATTTGACTTACTTGATTTTTGCCGAGATCCTCATACTGCAAGAATATCTTTAGACTACTACAACCTAATTCCTTGAGGAGAGACATATCTTTTATATATTCCTCATCACTGATCGCGGAATCGAGGAGGTTCCATGGCCCTTCTGCTGGATAGTAGTTCATGCCTTTATGCGGGTTTAAAGGTGATAGTATTGACCTCGCTGGAGCGCTAGTGGCATCGTCTTTAATGAGTTTTTTTATTTGTCTGATGCGCCATCTGGAATCCTCCAAGACACAGATGACTTGATAGTCCGAAGTGTCGACCCATGAAGAGATAAGCACCTCATCTTGATATAATCGGTGGTATTCGATCACATCTTGATCGGCGAAACTGACAACAGACTCATCGAGACTGAAAAATGTAAAATCAATATTGTGTGCCAGCGTAGTAGATTGCTCATAAATATTTTTCTGGCCATTCTCTATGAAATGATCTTCCCATTTAGCGACCATCTCATCCGTGAAGTGATCAGTAAGGAACATAGTATTGTTAGTGGCACGGGCTCTACTATGGGCATCTCTGGCAGTGATATAGTCAATCTTGATTTGATCCATCACATATGATGTTATGTCACTACCTTCATTACCATCGTGTGTTATATCTATATCAGGCATGATTAGGTGTTCGGGTAGAGGAACATGCAAGAGCTTGCTTCTGTCTGCTCCTTGATTAGCATAGGCTAAGAGCCTACTGATGAGAACTATCAATAGACCTAGCAACAGTATGTATAATGCACCGTAACTGAGTCTCCTAATCCACTTCTTATTCATCCTTATTTACTTGAAGTGATTGACTAATGCCTCCTGACCGCAGCTCTATCGAGTGTTGGCCATAAGCGGCGTTTTGATTATTCACGTGAGCTGAGATGTCATAGTGTGCATAGCCATCTTTACTTTGCAAGGATAGCCAGTCAAGTACGATTTGTTCGTCAGCGACGATTCTGATCTCTACTGGAAACCCATCGGGAATAAACTGACCTAGATAACTCACCATAGGGCCGATCTTGACTATATGATTCTCAATAACAACTTGATAAGACTGCAGGCCACGCTCGAATTGTTGAATAATAGTATTGCTATACGATTCGCCTATTGAAGCTTGTATCTCTAAGGTCTCGGCTTGAGTAGGGTGAATGATTTCAACAGTGGATCGCCCACCTATGGTATATGAGTTGAGTACAGATTGGCTCTCTGTTCCGTTAATAGACCAATTAACGAGACTTCCATCGGCGATAGCGTTGCCGTAAGTATCGTCTATGAGATCTGTACTAATTGATAAGAGACTATTGCCATCTGCCTTATTGTGCTCAGTAATTGCGATAATTGAAAATGGTTGAGCTACATTAGGCCCAATAGCGACCTTGTATTCTTGTGTCGTAACAGCTTTATGACTCAATGACATAGATGCACTGCCTACGGCAGGACCACTATCGTAGAGTGCCTTTACGATACCGTGATGACTGTGTAGTATTGTTCTTGATAAGTTTCCTTTTAGATAGTTTTTAGCTGTAATAGCCGTAAGATCATTCACTGTGTTGTCATACCGATCAGTAGCAATGCCAACCATCATATATGAGCTTTTCTCTCCTGCAACGGCAGTAGTTGGCCCTATATATCCTTCCAAAGAAGCAAGTTCTTTACTTGGCATGATGTCAATCTCGCCACAAGAGTCTCCTATACAATAATGCAGAGCTCCGCTAACCTTATGATAAGGGCTGGGGATAATGTATTGTGTGATCTCATCTGAGATGGTTCCTTCGATTACCGTAGAGCCTATACTGTTCCATAGCTTTAGGAAGGGAGCATCTTCAGTTTTTACCGCTTTAATGATGATCGCATCCCCAGCTATGGTTTCAGTGGGAGCTTCGATATAGCCTGAACTCTCGAGATCTGCAGGGCTATGCCTTTCTTTGTTTTTACAGGATGCTAAACCCATTAAAATGGATAATATGGCGATGAGGCACTTGATCATTGTGGATTGCCAATAAAGTTATTTACATCAAGGGAAAGCCTTAAATCAGATTCTATAGGAACAGAAGGCACATTGGGCGCCAGCGCATCAGACTTCTGCTTCTTACCATTACAATATAGAAGATTACTGCCTTGAGTGATTACTTTGATCTGACTAAGGTCTACCAAACGATAGTCAAATGCTACTTTTCGCTGCTGCCTCACATTGGACTGCAGGAATTGATGATCTACCCATACTAGCGATTGATCTTGATCATAATAACCGACAAGCAATTGGGGGATTGTTACTTCTTGATTTCCTGCATTGTATAGCACGCCAGATATCTCTTCTGACGTAGATCTAATCTCGGTCAGAGCAACACTGTGATAAGGTGTTTCGTCCGTGGTAACAGTCGAAATATGGATGTCATAGTGATGTGGTATATCCTTCAGTTGAGTTGTTACGCTCAGCCCAGGTTCAAAAATTGTCGGCTTTTGATCAGTTGGATTTAACCATGCCGTGTCCTCGAACTCTAACCTGAAATGACTGGTCTCCTGAGGCAATAGCACATGCTTTTGGATATACATCGTGCTATAGGTAGCTAATGGCTCGTTGAGCTGATTGTATAGCGTCGCAGTGATGGTGACATCCGCTGGGCGATTGTCAGTGTTTTGAACTGTACCGATAATGGCATAGGTGTCATTAGCTTGTATGAGCGAGGCGTCATGACACGTTACAACTGGCTGAATAATGATGTCATCACGATAGGTCTTGCCAGAGCTGATCCTTCGACGGCCATGTGCATGAAAGTCCAGTTTGGGCTGCGATTTATATAGTTGTGAAGGAAGATCTCGATCTATAGCTTCATAGCCTAAATACCACTTATTTCTGCTCTTATTCAAGGTGTGTTTATGCTTAAGACTAATTACCTCTAGCGGGGTGATATACTCGCATGTCACCTCAGCAATGGCGTAGTCCTCCGATTGCTCCTGTATCTCGACATCCATAGTATTCAATTTAGCATAGGAATTTAGCACTCCATCTGATACTGAGACCGCTAGCATGTAATCGGCTTTAACAGGTGCCACAGATTTATCAATTAGCATATAAGCGGCATCAAACTCTTTATAATCTAGATGATTATAGTAGGCTTTGAGCGTGTTTTCTGGATTGCTTTGAGGGCGACTACAGTAAATTGATGCTCCAAGAGCGATCATACAAGCCAAACCCAGCAAATATGACCATGCATGTAGCACTGATAGGTTTGTAGTTGGATGTATAGTTATGGGCCAATAGTGGCTTGGACTATCAGATTCTCGCTTTTTTCTTCTTAGCAGTGGTATTAACAGGGTCGATATAAGAGCAATCAATAGTGTTGCCACTGGTACTAAACCCCAATGCATTTTTTGCCATCTGGCAAGCTCGTCTTTTGGTAGGACCACGGGCAAGGGTGCAACGCTAAGTCGCTCCCAGACATGGATTCCATTTTCGAGCATTGTTAACTTCTTCCAACCAGCGAAATATAGGATCGGATCATAAAACTTATCATTGGAAAATACGTATCGCAGATTGTATTTATGAGGTACTGTTAAAAACTGCTGTAATGAACCCAAACCTTCTATGCCTAAGAACTTAGAGTTCTCAAGTCGCTCGACAGCTCGACTAGTCAACTCAGGTAGTCGTCTTGCACTATGGTAGTTTCCATCTACCGTCATTGCACTGGTCTGGGCAGAAAGCCAAGCCATCTGATCTCCAAATCCCAAGGTTAGATATCTCCATCGATCGTGGTCATCAGCACTCAAGAAGTTGAGCAGAGGTTGCATTTTGATCGACTTGGGCTGCGAGGGACGAAACTGAAATAGTATCAACGTCAAGATCAATAGAAATGAGCTTAAGCCAACATATATAGACCTCGTTACGAAAGCATAGACCTTACCGTATTTCTGAAATAAGTGCGCTCTGATGTCGCCTTCGACCAGTCGAAATATAAACTCACCTATTAGCGGTAGCACTATTATTGTCGCCCAAAGTGTGAACCGATCAAGCGTCAAAATATTGAAAGCGGTCTCACCAAGCAGTGCCCTCGGTATGGGCGTAGTACCACCAGTGCCAAGGATGAATAGTGCACTTAGTGAGATCCCAAAAAAGAGATATCGTTTGCTGAAGAAGCGGTAGAAGAAGTACGGCAGAATAAAAAGCAAGACGCCATATGGAATCAGAAAAAAAATAAAGCCTGATGACAACACCTCAATGTAGTTGTCTCGAGAGCCGTGAGGAATCGGCACTTGAGTAATAGGGTTGTTTCTGGAGTTGATCCAATAAGGTAAGATTACTCCTACAATTAGCATTAGTGAACAAGCTCCAAATCCAATAATTCTCCAAAATAAAGCTGCGAATGACCTGAAAAAATGCCTGAATCGTACGGAACGCTCCAAGCCCAATTGGACTTGAGCACGATCCATAATAGCCATACCAATTACTGGAAAAATGAAAAAGACCATCCCAAAAATGGGCGTCACATGATGAGAAGCTACCGTGACAGATAGTAAGGAGAGTCCTTTAAGAAGTTCGATTTTACTCCCTAATCTGATCCAATTATAGATGTAGGGTAGAGCATGCAGGAGGACAGAAACCCCAATGATACTGGGCAACTGACCAAAAACATGTAAGGTCTCAGCAAATGAAGAACTTACCACTGCGAAAAGAGATGCATAACCTGCGATCTTCTGATGACCAGTTAAGAGTAAGGTATATCGATATACCCCCGTAGTAAAAAGAATGACACTAATTAAAGCTAGTGCGTATAAACCAAATTTTAATCCCCCTAACATCGACAACAGGGCAATAGCCTGATGTACCAGTGGCGGGTAACCCATAACGGAAAAGCCAGTATACCACTGTGGATTCCAAGGTTCAAACCATGATGCCACATAGTGATTTCCGAAGAAGAGATGGATTAATGCGTCATAAGTCTTCTCTAAAGTGAAAAACATTGCCGAGCCATGGATCAACAAACCCAGAAGTAACGCTACTGTGAGGTAGCGATTTATAGTGCTCGTGGCGATTTTATGCTGTGTCATCTCATTTCCGATTTTACTCGGTATTTCTATCATAAAGTTGGCTAAACTCTCCTAAATATTAGTGCACATGCCCTGAAAAGAGGTATTGCTTCGATGAATGTCAAATAAGTATCGTTCAATGGATCTCACACCCAAAATATCTGCATTCAACAAGACTTAATTGACACTCACCGATGTGCTCCCGTTGTTGAACGAACTCTCAAATTTTGAGGAGTCCATTGAAATAGTTTTGGATTGTATTGAAAAGACAACCTCAACAATTTAAAACCACATTTCTATGAAAACCTTAAACACAACAGCAATAATAATACCTTGCTACAACGAGGAAAATAGATTAGATCGCCAAGCATTTATTGATTTCATTCATTCCCATCCAGACTATCTACTATGCTTTGTCAATGATGGTAGTTCAGATAATACCATGGCTGTGCTCAAGCAAATCAAAGAAGCACGCCCGAGTCAAGTTCATGTACTTGATATGCCTACCAATGGTGGCAAAGCTGCCGCAGTAAGAGCGGGAGCGCTTCATCTCGAAGATTCAACAGATGCTGATTTTATAGGCTTCATAGATGCTGATCTATCGACAGATTTTCAAGATTTCAAAGCCTTAGTTAGCACGCTTGATTCTGATGAAATGCTTGATGTCGTATATGGATCAAGAAGCAAAGGAGAAGGAAGCGGTATTGATAGAAATTTCTTGAGAGCTATCTTTTCAAATATTGTAAAAGCCTTTATATATATGATTCTAAGACTGCCAATCGAAGATACACAATGCGGCGCTAAAGTCTTTAGAAGGAAGATAGTTTTTAGGACATTTACAATGCCATTCCAGACTAGGTGGTTGTTTGATGTAGAGATCTTTATACGACTTAAGAGATTCTATAGACCCGATAATGTCATGAATCATCTATATGAGCAACCATTAGCTAAGTGGGTGCATGTTGATGATTCTAAGTTAGGCGTCAAGGATGCGATTCAGATCCCTGCTAAGCTCATGTTGATATGGTATAAGTATAACTTGAACGGTGGATTAATGACTCAAGCTTAATCCAGCTCTTGATAATATAGTGAGTAGTCCTCTGAAGAAAGCTAATTCTTTGGAGCCTGCTGTAATTCAAATGCAGGATCTTCTTCTGGATAAGTATACTGATTACCTTTTCTACCAAATATTGAGAGCCTCACATATCGCTTAGGATTGAGCCTCATATCTTGTAAGAGTAGGGATAAGTTTTTAGAGGTGTTCTCTAAGTTATTATAGATTTCTGGATCATTAAGCAATTTAGCAATAGAGCCATCACCGCCCTCTACAGCTTGCAATAGATCATCGAGCGTCTCAAAAGAGCCACTTGCTTTTGCAACAGTAGAATCCAGACTTAGGAGTAGTTTATTAGTGTTGTCAAATGTTTCTGAAGTCTTCCCTAAAGTGCTTCCCAAATCGGCATCCACGATCTGCTGTGAGAGTGATGCCATGTTGCTGATCATTCGTTCGAGATCATCATTGGTGTTAGCTAGCGAGCCAGTAACTATCGCCATATTTTGCATCGTCTGATTGAGGTTGTCATAAGACGCCGCCATTACGCGACTCATTGTATTCGTCAGGCGGTTCATATTGTCGAGTGTGCTTTCGAGATTGAGTAGGCTATTGCTAATTACATTATCTGCATTAGGATCTGATAGTTTCATCAATACAGAATCAAGCAATGGAGACGACTCCTCTCGTATAGTGCTCAACTTCTCACGTAGATCATCTGTGCCAATCATTGATTCAAGCATTCCTCTATACCCTGGTTGGAGATAATCTCCACTCTTTGCGCAGTTCGTAGTACAAACTTCATTGAAGTCTAGGATGATCTTTTTAGATCCGACTAAGCTGTTGTCGGCAGATAGTCTCGCAATGGTGTTGCTTGGTAATTTCCAATCACCTTGCACGTCAAATGAGATCATCATGCTCTTAGCTTCTTCAGGATTCATCGCTATTTTAGACACAGAGCCTACTACAAATCCATTGATCTCAACAGGTGCTGCCATCTTAAGACCTTCAACATTGTCGTAAGTCGTCGTAAAAGTCTGAACCTTCCCCAGAATATTCTTGCCCTTGACGAACTGATAGCCCCATAGAAACAGTGCTATGGCGATAATACTTACTGTTCCAATTATTAGCTCTTTAGACATATCTTTCTGAATTGCGCTGCAAAATTAATTTTTAGAAACTAACCTATTAAGGTCGATGATACTTATTTGTAAGGTTATGCGCATAACTGAACATACTCACACCCTTTCAACATGAAAAAGATTAGCTGAGTTCACGCCCTTAAAACGCACGTTATTGTAATTAGTGCATTCTGGCTTAGAAATTGTCTCATATAGTTAAATAAGCAACAGCGCCATGGTGCTATTCGTTAATATCGTGCTAAGAACACTTCGATTTTCAGATCGCAAGGTTAAATGACCGATTTTTATACTCGTATCGACGGTGTCTGTTAAGAATCGTATTACTCGCTAATGCTTAGAGGATCATTGATAAGATATATTATAATCTTAAGTGCTATTTGGGCGCCAGTGAGTGTATTTGCACAGACGCCAGATTCTACTGCGGTGCTTAAAATTATCCAAGATACCTCTCCAATAAGGTTGTCAATAGATACCAATACTACACCTGATTTAAGAATTTCAAATGATAGAGACCTCGAAGAGATTACAGATGACCTCCCCACTGATATATTCAATCCTAGTGGTCCTTCAGTTGGGCTTCAAGGCTCAACTGGATCATCAGAACTCATCGATTATGGCTCTGTTGACTCCAATTTTTTAGATTTAATAAATCAAGAGGCACATCTATATGGCGAGGCCTTTGTCCGCTATACAGACTATGAGGTTACCGCAGACTATATCATCATCAACTTCAATACGAACAATATCCGTGCATTTAGGAGGGATCAGAAATCTCCAAAGGCACAGTTTAAGTCTGGCGAACAGAATGCCGCTGCCGATGAAATCTTGTTCAATACAGAGACTCAGAAAGGATTGATATATGGCGCTAACATCGTGCAAAATGACCTGTACATACATGGCGCAATAACCAAGTTTGTTAAAGGAGAGAATGATAGTCTCCACATTGACGATGTGATTTACAATCGCAATGCGCTGATCACCAGCTGCGGTCTTGAACATCCGCACTGGGGGATACGAACCACTAAGCTTAAGTTCATTCCAAATCGATTAGCCATTATAGGTCCTGCCAACTTAGAGTTGGGAGGGATTCCGACACCCCTCGTAGCACCATTTGCCTTTGTGCCACTCTTAAATCTTAACAATGCATCTTCCGGCTTAATTTATCCAGAAGATCCAATCCGTCGAGATCCGAGATTGGGCTTAGGGATTAGAGGGTTGGGATATTACTTCGCAATCAATGATCACGTGGATCTGGCTGTACGATCGGAACTATATGCACGCGGATCCTGGGTGCTCAATCTTAACTCTAATTATAAAAAGAGATATAAGTATAGCGGTGTCTTTGATGTTGAGTATTCTCGTCAATTATTGGACGTCGCAACGGAACTGGATCCCAGCATACAGACTTCCTTTAGTTTTGCCATTAATCATAGGCAGGATCAAAAAGCACATCCTTATCGTACAATCGGCGGCTCATTAAGATTCACCTTAAATGATCACGATAGACGAACTAATGAAGATGCTCAATCTCAACTCAATAGTCAGATCAACTCTAACTTCAGCTATGCCTATCGACTTACAGATGATTGGACGTTTACTTCAGCCATAAGACATAGCCAAAACACGCTCAATAGGAATATTTCCTTCACATTGCCTGATGTTCAATTGCGGTTGAGCAGGATTTTTCCCTTCAACACTCCTAAGACGAGCTCAGCAAATGATAAATGGTTTGAGAAGATAAATGTACAGTACGATGGTCAGTTTGAGAATACCCTTGTGACTACTGATACGACATTGTTCTCGGAAGAGACTTTGGATTTATTTAGAGGAGGATTTTCGCATGATGTTGATGTCGCCGCCTCTTACAGCCTGTTTGAGCACTTTAATTTTAATACCAGCATAGATTACGAGGAGCTTTGGTTTTTGCAGCGACGAGATTTGAGCCTTGATGAGGAGGGAGAAGTTGTTAGTGGAATACAATCGGGATTTGAACCGTTGAGGAACTTATCAGTCAGTGCTGGCCTGACTACTAACATATTTAACACCATACAATTTAAGAAAGGTTTCTTCCGTGGATTTAGGCATCAGTTGAGGCCCTCATTAGGCTTGAGTTTTTCCCCATCAACTGAAGATCGACGGATCGCTTTTGATGCCAATCCAGATATATCCGTTGACGAGCCGATCAATTTTAATCCGTTCAATGGGCGTGAACGCATAGATAACCTGAATGATCTAGAGTTTGAGAACTTGTTTGCTATAGGAAACCTCCAGCAGGGAGGTGCACGAATCACCTATAACCTCGCCAACACATTTGAAGGGAAATACTACAGTAAGAAAGATAGCACAGAGAAAAAATTTAAAATATTCAACTCTTTAAATTTATCAGGGAGCCATAATCTACAGGCAGATACGCTTAAATGGTCGACCGTTAGCCTTACGGCCAATGCCAATATCTTCAAGAAAATTACAACCTTGTCAATTCGTGGTACCCTTGATCCATATCTCGAGAATGAGCAGGGGAGACGGATTAATACTCTAGTGTGGTCCGATCGTAAGAGACTTGTCCGAATAGAAAACTTCTCGATCAATTTAGCGACTAACTTTTCTCTGAGTGACGTGAGAGATTTACTGCTCTATGGTGGTGAACCTGCTGACAATAGGAGAGAAAAAAAGAGAGATCCGCATGAAGATCCAGAGTTATTCTCCTGGTTTGAGAATGCTAGAATCAGGCACTCTCTAGTATTCGGAATTAGAGGAACACCAAATGATAATGAATGGGGGATCCAGACCCACAGCATTCAGATGACGACAGGTAATATCCCTTTGACTGACAAGTGGGGTATGTCAGTTGGTAACTTGTCTTATAACTTTGTGGATAAGCAGTTCGTATATCCATCATTTTCCCTCAATCGGCAGCTACACTGCTGGAATATGAGCCTGAGCTGGCAGCCCTCAGCAGATACTTTTACTTTCTTTATCGGAGTATCTTCGGCACCCTTCAGTAACTTTTTGAAATATCAGAATGGCCGATCTGCATTTCAGTCAAACTTTGCTAATTTTTGATAAAGATCCTTGTCGTCTGTTGGATATCGTCAGCAACATATCTCACGACATAGACTCCTGTGCTCAGAGAATTAAGATTAATTATATGAGTCGATAGTCCGTTTTGATCTTCTGTCCATATGAATCGTCCCGACATATCATACAGTTCCAGCCTATAGTTCAATTGGGGTAAAAACGACAAATCAATCTGATAGCCAAAAGGTGTTTGACGCAGCAACGCAACATCAAGAGGCCGAGGTGGAACCGGTTGTGAATCCGCACATATACCCGAACTTATCAGACCAAACCGCAACCTGAAGAGGGCATCGATCATCCGATCACGTTGGCCATTAGTGAAAAACCAAAGACAACCGTCATCTAAGAAATTCATGTAGTTGTTAACCATATCAACTGACCCACAACTCCTACGGTCATTCTCAATACAGCCAAAATAAACCTCTCCTTGGTCGGGCGTATCATCCACAAAGTCTCCCTCCTCATTAAAACAACTTACCGTGCTACCCCAAGGGTGCTCTAAATTGAGGTAGTGACCGATCTCATGGGTGAGGGTTCTACCAAGATTAAAAGCTGTATCGTCATTTCGGATGCCTACGACTGTGTAATCGAGTTCGATACCATCTTCTGGGGTTCCAGCTTCTTCAGCTGTAGGAAATGTAGCGATACCCGCTATACCATCATTACGCGCACCGATCCACACATTTAGAAAGCGCTCTGGATCCCAGGCGTCAGAGCCTCCAAGAATCGAGTTTTTTATCAGACTTAGATTACTCTCTGTTTCTTTCTGCCCTCCAATAAAGGGTATGTCTGTCTCTACTCTGATGATGCCTGGGTGTGGATTGCCATCGGGATCTTGTTGTGCTAGGCAGAAGCGTATGCCAATACTACTCACATCATTTTGAAATCTTTGTGGTACATTGATAATATCGGGATTGAGTCTATTGAAGTCGTCATTAAGCACCTGTAGCTGACTTGTTATGAACTCTTCAGGGGTGTTTTCTTCAGGGGTACTCCATACTACATGAAATACCACTGGTAGAATGATTTCATTTCTACCCAGCGCATATCCTGTTTGTATTTCTTCTTGCTCAAAGTTTGCGGGACTATGGCTATTACATCTCAACATAGGCTGGGCCATACATAGCTGTATCATCATAACGATTCCAACACATATGCCAAGTCTTAAAAGCAAATTTTCGGATAGTTTGTCTTGAAAATAATAAAAATTCAAAGGAGACAATTAGATGTAATTAGATTGTAGCATGAATACATATCAAATAGATCATATATATAAATTATTTATATCATATTTGCGGCGACAACCGTGAGAATGAAGCAGTATCATGACCTCTTAAGGCATATTCTGGACAATGGCACCTCCAAAGGCGATAGAACAGGTACAGGCACTATTAGCTGCTTTGGCTATCAGATGAGATTTGACCTGCAACAAGGCTTCCCACTTCTCACCACTAAAAAATTACATCTCCGATCCATTATTCATGAACTTCTATGGTTCATCAAGGGCGATACCAATGTCAAGTACCTGCAGGACAATAAGGTAAAGATATGGGATGAGTGGGCGCGAGAAGATGGTGACTTGGGACCAGTCTATGGTAAGCAGTGGCGCCGGTGGGAAACAACGGACGGAAGAGTCATCGATCAGTTGAATCAGGTCATAGACATGATTAAGAATAATCCCAATTCTCGCAGGATTATTGTGAGCGCTTGGAATGTGGGCGAACTGGAGGATATGGCCTTGATGCCATGTCATTGCCTTTTTCAGTTCTATGTGGCGGATGGTAAGTTGTCTTGTCAATTGTATCAGCGATCCGCAGATACATTCTTAGGTGTACCGTTTAATATCGCCTCGTATGCGCTGCTCACGATGATGATTGCTCAGGTCTGTGGCTTGGAGTATGGTGAGTTCGTGCATTCATTTGGTGATGTACACCTATATAACAATCATTTAGATCAGGCAAGGCTGCAATTGACTCGAGAATCTCGGGCATTGCCTCAGATGAAAATTAATCCTGAAATAAGCCATATCGAAGATTTCAGATATGAAGACTTCAGCTTAGTTAATTACGATCCTTATCCTCATATCAAAGCGGCTGTGTCGGTATAAATTATTTGTATTGAGTCTGAATAAAAATGGTCAATCGTGGATGTTGTAATAAATAGGGTTCGAGGGTTAATTTTGCGGCAAAATTTAGATCATAAATGCCCTCAGATGGTAGAAAAAGATATAAAATGATCCTAAAACATGTAAAGTTCGGTTTAATCGGATGTTTCTTACTCTGTTTCCAGTTGTCTTGGGCACAGCCTTCGGCTGACGCTGGTAAGACACTCTTTAGGAATTACTGTGCCACATGTCATGCAAAGAGCATGGTGATTGATGGGACAGGTCCTGCGTTGGCGGGGGCCGAAGAGCGGTGGGCCGACTATCCTAGAGAAGACCTCTATGGTTGGGTTAGAAATAGTCAGGCCATGATCAGCGCAGGTCATCCTCGTGCCGTAGAATTATGGGATGAGTGGAAATCGCCTATGACAGCATGGCCGAACCTAACAGATGAAGATATAGAGTCCATATTGCTTCATGTAGACGCAGTGGTGAATGCGGCTCCTGTAGTTGATTCCGGTGGTGGAAATGTCGGATCACAACAAAGTTCTGGTGGAAGTTATTCATGGCTTTACTGGATTCTCTTTGCTGCTCTCGGAGCGCTAGCATTGATTTTAATGAACTACATCAGTGGCCTTAACAAGTTGGTTGCTGCTAAAGGCAATGAAACCTATGTTGAAAAGCCGTTATTACGAAGAATTTTCTCTAAGCCTGTTGTAAGTCTATTAATACTGGCGGCTGTCATATTCGGAGGGTATACCACTGTAACAAATGCTATCCAACTAGGTAGACAACAGGGTTATGAACCCGATCAACCGATCAATTTCTCTCATGCGATACATGCTGGGGAAAATGGTATCGATTGTCAATATTGTCACGATGGAGCAAGAAGATCTAAGCACGCAGTAATACCTGCAACAAATACATGTATGAACTGTCACAGTGCGATCAAGAATGGCTCTAACTTTGGTACGGAAGAATTAACCAAGATATATGCCTCAGTAGGGTATGATCCTTTGAATAATACATATATCAAGGATTACGAGAAACTATCTCAAGAAGAAGTCAGAGAGATCTATACCAAGTGGATCACAGATCAATATCTGTCGGACAATAGTCTTAACAAGCTCGATAGAAAAGGTACAAAAGAAGTCGCTCGACAGGTGGATGGACTATTCAGTTCTCTGACTAATGATCAAAAAAAGGACGTACAAGGACCAGTAGAGTGGGTCAGAATTCATAATCTGCCTGATCATGTATACTTCAATCACTCTCAGCATGTAGTGGCGGGAGAAGTAGAGTGTCAGACTTGTCATGGAAAGGTAGAAGAGATGGATGTGGTATCGCAGTATGCACCATTGAGCATGGGCTGGTGTATTAATTGCCACAGAGAGACAGAAGTGAATTTCAAAGGAAATGAATACTATGCTAATTATGAGCTCTATCACGAGCAGTTAGCGTCAGGAGAGAAAGAAAAAATAACAGTGGAAGATATCGGTGGATTGGAATGTCAAAAGTGCCACTATTAACAATCATATATCAGAGTAGATCATGAGTATGAAACAAGAGTTCGGTGATATTTGGGTAGGAGAGAAAGACTTGAATAGAGATGAAGACTTTATCAAGAGCGCCCAAAATGAGATCCAGAATCCATCTTTAGTCGAGAGTCTCGGTGAATCCGAGGCAGTTCAAGACATGGGCGGAAACAGAAGGGACTTCCTCAAAATGTTGGGCTTCGGAGTGGGAGCAGCTACGGTTGCAGCTGGCTGTGATATCCCAGTTAAAAGAGCGATCCCATATGTGATAAAGCCAGAAGAAATCGTCCCTGGTGTCGCTACTTATTATGCGTCGACATACGTCAGTGGTGGTGAGTCGTGTCCAGTACTTGTGAAAACAAGAGAGGGTAGGCCCATCAAAGTAGAGGGCAATGAAATGTCACCTATCACTCACGGGGGAACATCGGCAAGAGTACAGGCTTCTGTACTTAGCTTATACGACACGAATAGGCTGAAAAATCCAACTGCTGGAGGTGAGCAGATGTCATGGGCAGACCTTGATAATAAAGTGATGGCAGCATTGAGGTCATCACGAGGTATCAGAATCGTAACACATACCGTAATTAGCCCAACTGCACGTCGAGCGATGGCGGCATTTGCAGCAAAATTCGGTAATGTAGAGTTGGTGGAGTATGATCCCGTATCATCAGCGGCCATACTTGAAGCCAATGAGCAATCATTTGGTGATCGAGTTATTCCAAATTACCACTTTGACAAAGCTGACTTAATTGTCAGTTTCAATGCCGATTTCTTAGGTACATGGATTTCTCCAGTAGAGTACGCCCATCAGTATGCTAAGAATAGAGTTGTTGATGATGTGCATCACGCACATATCTCTAAGCATGTGCAAGTAGAGTCACAGATGTCTATGACAGGCTCCAATGCTGACAACAGAATATTAGTGAAGCCATCTCATCAAGGAGAGGCGATAAAATACCTATATGGCAAAGTGACTGGTTCAAGTGCGGGAACGAGCGCATTGGATGCAGGAGTGAAGAAGTCTCTTGATGGGCTTGCTGCACAGCTCAGAAGCCATGCGGGTAAGTCTCTTGTCATAAGTGCAAGTAATAATACCTCCGAGCAACTATTGATCAATGGGATCAACAACGCTGTAGGAAGTTATGGTTCTACTATTTCCTTTAATAATGCTTCATTGCAACGTCAAGGAGATGAGAAAGGTCTTGCCAAATTGGTACAAGACATCAAGAATGGGTCTGTAGATGCAGTCATATTCAATAACTGTAATCCGGTATTCGAATATTCATTCTTAGGTGGACTAAGCGAGGCGATTGATGGAGTCAAAACGTCAATTGCGCTATCATACGATATTAATGATACAACCTCACTATGTGATACCGTAGCTCCAGTGCATCATTACTTAGAAAGCTGGGGAGATGTTGAGGCTAAGCGTGGTCAAGTAAGTGTGATACAGCCAACAATAAGCCCATTATTCGATACGCGACAAGGTGAGTTGTCTTTGTTGACATGGGCAGGTGCGGCACCACAGGGAGATCAACCGTACTATGAATACCTGAAAACTTCATGGCAGTCATCATTCTTTGGAAGCCAATCTAAATACCTAAGCTTTAATAGCTTTTGGGATCAATCATTAAGTGATGGAGTGTTCTCATATGGTGGAGGTAGCTCAGCAGGTGAATTTAGCTTTGATGGAGGTGCAGCCATTAGAGGAGTAGGAAGAGCATCAAATAGCGATATAGAAATATCATTTACCGAGCCAATTACAATAGGCAACGGTACACATGCTAATAACCCCTGGTTACATGAGATGCCAGATCCGGTAAATCGTTGTGCATGGGGTAACTATCTGGCTGTGCCAGTAGGATTTGATGGCGTGAAGAAATTTAAAGGCTTCAACGGCCTTTCAGATGGAGACTTGGCTAAGGTCACCATAGGTGATTCGACTTATACATTGCCTGTTGTACAGCAATTTGGCCAGATGCCTGGAACCGTATCTGTTGCTTTAGGCTATGGCCGTGATAAAGTTGGTGGCGCTGGTAAAAACATTGGTGTTAATGTCAATGGTTCGATTGGGGCATTAGATGGACGTGCCTCTTATTATGCACAAAATGTTAGCATAACTAATAAGGTCGGTAAGGAACAATGGTATAGCAGCGTGCAGTATCACCATACTATGGGCGTTACTGCCGATAATAAAAAGGGAGAAGAAATTAACGCTGATGAGGCGGCATTGGCCCCAGGATATGGAAACATATTTGCAGGATACCAAGGATCGCTAGTAGGACGCTCAATCATTAGGAAGACTCATGTCGATAACATTGAGCATGCAGTAGAGGAGTTGATCCATGAGCGTGAGCACCACCAAGGCCTCAATGCAGAGACACTTTATCCATATGATGAGTATCGCAAGGATAAGTATGAGGTAGGGCATCACTGGGGTCTTCATGTTGATTTAAATGCTTGTACGGGATGTGGAGCATGTACTATTGCATGTATGGCAGAGAACAATATCCCTGTCGTTGGCAAGAAGCAGGTAGCTCGTCACCAAGAAATGGCATGGTTGCGTATAGATCGATACTACTATGGCGATGTCACTAATCCTAATGTGGTCTATCAACCGATGATGTGTCAGCACTGTGATAATGCACCGTGTGAGAATGTATGTCCAGTGAATGCCACGAATCACAGCAGCGAGGGACTCAACCAGATGACTTATAACAGATGTATCGGTACGAGATACTGTGCCAACAACTGTCCATATAAGGTGAGAAGATTTAACTGGTTAGACTACACTACTGCTGATTTATTCCCAGCTAATCAGGTAGATGTAAATGAAGAGAGCGTGCCATTTGGCGCAGATAACCTAACTAGAATGGTTCTTAATCCAGATGTTACGGTGAGATCAAGAGGAGTTATTGAGAAGTGTAGTTTCTGTGTACAGAAGATTCAAGAAGGAAAGTTAACGGCAAAAGTTGAAGACAGACAGCTCAGAGATGGAGATATCAAGTCTGCGTGTCAGATGGCTTGTCCTACAGGCGCATTGACTTTTGGTGATACGAATATGAAAGAAGGTGATTTCCACGACAAGTTAGAGTCACCATTGAATATGATTGTTTTAGAAGAAATTAATGTGAGATCCTCTGTCACCTACACCATGAAGGTGAACAACAGAGACGAATCATTAGAATTATCTTAAAAAATATAGAGTTGAACCTATGAGTGCAACAGTAAGTCCATTAAGAGAGCCATTAGTACAAGGTAATAAATCGTACCACGATATTACTGAGGACTTAATTAGCCCAACGGAGCAAGCTCCTGGTGCTGCCTGGATGACCATTTTTGGAATATCCGCCGCACTGGCCGGTTTTATGGTGTTCTGTATCCTCTGGACGGTATGGCATGGGATCGGAACTTGGGATTTGAACAGGACTATAGGATGGGGCTGGGATATTACCAACTTCGTATGGTGGATCGGTATCGGTCATGCAGGTACGTTGATCTCAGCGATTCTACTTCTATTCAGACAGAAGTGGCGTACTGGCGTAAACAGAGCGGCTGAAGCCATGACTATTTTTGCGGTAATGTGTGCGGGCCTTTATCCGCTGATACACATGGGGCGAATTTGGTTAGCCATATTTATTTTCCCATATCCGAATACGAGAGGATCACTTTGGCCAAACTTTAACTCGCCACTCCTTTGGGATGTATTTGCGATCAGTACATATTTTACCGTGTCGATACTATTTTGGTACACAGGATTAGTTCCTGATTTTGCTACTATGCGGGATCGAGCTTCAGGCATACGCAAGCGTGTTTATGGGTTCTTAAGCTTTGGATGGACAGGATCAGCTAAACACTGGCAGCGATGGGAGGCACTCTCTTTAGTGTTAGCAGGATTAGCAACACCATTAGTATTATCGGTACACACTATTGTAAGTTTTGATTTCGCCACTTCAGTAATTCCGGGATGGCATACGACGATATTTCCACCATATTTTGTGGCAGGGGCGGTATTCTCTGGATTTGCCATGGTACAGACGCTGATGTTAATTACTCGTAAGCTATTGAGCCTCGAGAACTACATCACCATAGGTCATATCGAGTCAATGAATAAGGTAATCCTCGTTACAGGAACGATTGTGGGTGTAGCATACTTAACAGAGTTATTCATTGCATGGTACTCAGGATACATCTATGAGCAGTTTGCGTTTTTCAATAGAGCTGTTGGACCATATTACTGGTCTTACTTTGGTATGATGTTCTGTAATGTAGTGTCACCACAATTATTTTGGTCTACCAAATTGAGGCGGAACATCTGGGTGACCTTCTTCATGTCCATCTTTATTAATATTGGAATGTGGTTTGAGCGATTCGTAATCATTGCGACGACGCTTGCAAGAGACTACTTGCCATCAAGCTGGTCGTACTATGTGCCGACTTGGGTAGAGATCGGAATCTTCGTTGGATCGTTAGGATTCTTTGGCGTATTGTACTTGCTCTTCACACGAGTGGCACCAGTGGTTGCCGTGGCAGAGATTAAGTCAATATTGAAGTCTTCTGGCGATCAGTATTTAGCTGGTCATACCACACATCACGACGGAATTATAGACGATTATCAAGAAGCGGAAGCTCAAGGTAAGATATACGATACTCATCATCACGCTCATTCAGAACACCATTAATTATGAACAAGAGTAGAGAAGTAATATTTGGACTATACGACGATGAGGAGGACTTGATGGATGCCATCAAGGTCGCTAACAAAGATCATCTCGATATATACGATGTATACACACCATTTCCTGTGCATGGACTTGACCCATTATTAGGATTAGAAGAGTCTCGACTACATATCGCAGGATTCATCTATGGTGCGATCGGTACATTAACGGCATTCTTAGGAATGACTTGGATATTTACTCAGGATTGGCCGATCATTTTCGGTGGTAAGCCATACTGGTCAGTTCCAGCATTTATTCCGATCACATTCGAGCTGACGGTATTGTTTGCGTCGATAGGAATGGTGGTTACCTTCTACACAATATGTGGATTAGGTCCAGGAGTGCAGAATCCAATTTTGCACAATCGCATCACTGATGATAAGTTCTGCATTGCATTTGATACACACGATATCTCAAGCGCAGATGCAGAGCAGTTCTTGAAGGCGACAGGTGCTACCGAAATCTCAAACAAAATTATCTAAGAGAAGAATATCATGAAGAATATAAAATATATCGTTCTATACTTCTCTTTGGTGCTGCTCTTTGCATGTCAGCAACCGGGAAAGAATAGTACAGGTAGTGAGTATATGCCTGATATGGGTCATAGTATTGCCTACGAAGCAAACTACTATAATTACTATTATCAGAACACCTGGGGCTCAGAAGATGAGTACTATAAAATGGTCACGCCTAGGCTACCTGTAGCAGGCACTGTGCCTCGAAGAACTACTAATGGAGATCCAGTATATCACTATGGCAACTCTGAAGAAGAGCGTGCTCGAGCGATGGCAGAGATGATCAACAATCCATATCCTATTACGGATGCTGGATTAGCACAAGCTAAGCCCTTGTACGATGTATACTGTGGGATATGTCATGGCGATAAAGGAGATGGTGCAGGTTACCTTGTGAGAGATGGAAGTGCATACCCTGTACAGCCAGCGAACTTCTTGTTAGAAGAGTTTCTCAACGCCTCTAATGGAAGATATTACCATACTATCATGCAAGGTAGGAACCTCATGGGTGCATATGCGGACAAGCTGTCATATGAAGAAAGGTGGCAGGTAATCCATTACATAAGATCACTTCAAGCTAAAGAACTGAAATTGGCGTATAACGAAGAGATCAATACGCTCAATAATATAGAAGTGCCAGCAGGGACATTAGTAGATGCTATGGCAAAAGAAGATATGTCTCATCATGGATCGGATGATCATCATGAGGCTGATGGACATCATGTAACCGATGATCACGATCATTCACACTAAAGATTATTAGACATGCAGATGACAACATATACAGTATCTAATAAGCAAAGAAACCTACTCCTCGCAGGTATAGTCGTGGGAGTGATAAGCATGGTGCTTACTTGGATCGGAGATGATGCGCTTCATACTCGATTTTGGACGAACTTCTTACACAACTCCGTATTCTTTACGGGGATATCACTGATGGCAGTATTCTTCTATTCAGTATGTACCACTGCTTGGGGAGGATGGTTCATTGTGTTTAAGCGAGTGTGGGAGTCCATGAGTATGTTCTTGATTGTTGGACTTGGTCTGATGGCCTTATTAGCCATAGGGACTGTGTTTGACATTCATCACTTGTATCATTGGGCCGATAGCGCCTCAGTCGAGGGTGATAAGATTTTACAACACAAGTCAAGCTTCCTCAATAACTTCTGGTATATCGTCAGTGTAGTTATTGTGGCAGTATGGTTCTTCTTCGCGTACAAGATCCGACAAACGTCTATCAGCGAGGATGAGCATAGAGATAAGGATTACAATAAACACTTTAAGAATAGATTTTGGACAGCGACATTCTTGCCTATCGCAGGCTTCTCGTTGTGTCTTGTAATCTGGCAATGGGTGATGTCTATAGATGCTCACTGGTATAGTACCATGTTTGCTTGGTACTCCGGTGCGAGTTTATTCGTCTCGATGATCGCCATGACCATCT
This sequence comes from uncultured Saprospiraceae bacterium, assembly GCA_964489125.1. Lineage (GTDB taxonomy): Bacteria > Bacteroidota > Bacteroidia > Chitinophagales > Saprospiraceae > GYS-P2D. Next base: position 12,263 of record CAZAXY010000010.1, on the reverse strand, counting down.
TAATATTGATCTTCTTGAAGTCTAAGGGCTACTATCCCAATGTAAGTTTAGAGCACTTTCATGACCTTGGCAAGTTCATGTTTGCCTTTAGCATATTCTGGACATATCTATGGTTCTCACAGTATATGCTGATATGGTATGCTAACGTGGGAGAGGAAACAGTTTATTTCAAGACGCGACAAGATCATTATCCTGTGTTATTTTATGCGAATTTGGTTATCAACTTCATCTTACCATTTTTCATCTTAATGAGAAATGATACTAAGCGGAAGTTTGGTACGCTCATATTTGTGGCATTACTGATCATCTTTGGACACTGGTTAGATTTTTTCTTGATGATTAAGCCTGGGGCATTACACACAGCACATGAAGTTATCGGACATGGTCATGATCACGGTGCTGGTCATAGTGATCATGGAGGTCATGCTGCAACCTTAATCAAGGATACTACGGATCACGCAGGAGATGCAGCACATGGTGCTGCTGAAGCAGGTCATCATGCAGCATCGGCATTTGAAATTGGATTCTCTTTACCGGGATTCCTTGAGATAGGAACAATGATAGGCTTCTTATGTGCATTCTTGTACTTCTTCTATGCAACATTAGGAAAGTCTAAGCTCGTACCTAAGAATGATCCTTATTTATCAGAAAGTTTACATCACCACACATAAAAATATAATATGATCGGTCTATTAATAGTCGGAATAATATTTCTCTTTGCGGTCGTTGTAGTGCAGATCGGAAGAGTCTCCGATCTTACCTCTAAGATTAGAGGAGAGGAAGCAACTAAACAAAAAATCACCAATCGTCAGGCGGTGTGGGGTCTTGTATTCTGTGCAGGATTTTTAATATTCTGTATTGTGTCTGCTATCTACTATAAAGATGACATGCTAGGTTATGGACCATGGGTCTCTGCCTCTGAGCACGGTGGTCAGATAGATAGTTTATTTAACCAGACATTGTTTTTTACAGGGATTGTGTTTGTATTGACACACATTGCATTATTCTGGTTTGCGTATAAATACCGCAGCAAAGAGGGTAGAGTAGGTGTATTTTTCTCTCATAGCAACAGGCTTGAGATTATTTGGACAATCGTACCAGCTGTGGTTATGGTATTCCTTGTGACTAACGGATTAATTGTTTGGAATGAGGTCATGCCAGATGTAGATCCTACGGAGGATGTCTTGGAGTTTGAGGCGACAGGATCACAGTTTCAATGGGAGCTTCGTTACCCCGGACCTGATGGAAAATTAGGTGCCAAGAACTTTAGACTTATTGATCCAGCAAATAATGTGCTGGGTCAGGATTGGGCAGATACCAAAAACTTAGATGACTTCCACCCAACTGAGATTTACCTTCCTGTAAATCAAAAGGTGCGGGTAAGGATTACTGCTAAGGATGTCTTGCACAACTTTTACCTGCCGCACTTTAGGATGAAGATGGATGCTATACCAGGCCTGCCGACCTACTTCATATTCACCCCGACCATTACTACAGAAGAGTACCGTGAGCGCCTGAGTGAGTATCCAGAATGGCAGGTGCCTGCTGATCCAGAGGAGCCCAATGGAGCTCAACGCTGGGAAAGATTCGATTATGAACTGGCCTGTGCTGAGCTATGTGGTAGAGGACATTACTCTATGCGTAGAATAGTGCGAATAGTTACTCAAGAAGAATATGATGAGTGGGCGGCAAGTCAGACGAGCTATTATGCTCAGACAGTCAGAAATACTGATGCAGATCCATACAAGGGGAAATTATTACAATACGAAGCAAAGGCACGAGCAATGGAGCTTCTTTCAGATATAGAAGCAGCATTGATCGAGGATGATCCGTCGTCTGTGACGATAAACCTGACCAATGTATTCTTCAATGTAGGTTCGGCTGCGTTAAAAGACGACTCGAAGTATGAGCTTGACAACATTGCCAAGATCATGAAAGATTATAATGATATAGCTGTAGAAATATCTGGACATACAGATAATACTGGTGATGCTAACGCCAATGTAGTACTATCCCAGAGCCGTGCATCTTCCGTGACAAGTTATCTTGTTAGTAAGGGAATCAGCTCAGATAGATTAAGACCAGTTGGATATGGACAAACCCAACCAGCAGACACTAACGACACTGAAGAAGGGCGACAGAACAATCGCCGAATTGAAATGAAAATTATTTCTCAAAATCTTTAAAAGTCTACCAATGTCAGAGGTAACAACATATAATGAGGAAGCTTTAATTGAGGAACAAGGGTATGATGATCACTTTCATGAGCATCATCATGAGGACAAGTATAAGTCCAGCTTTATATTCAAGTATATCTTCAGCTTGGATCACAAAATCATAGCGCGTCAATTCCTATTTACAGGGATGTTTTGGGCTCTTATTGGTTCTGGGATGTCAATCATCTTTAGATTGCAACTCGGTTTTCCAGATGAAAGTATAGCATGGCTAAAACCCTTCTTGGGAAGATGGGTCATGATGAATGAAGAGACAGGAATCGGTACGCTGGACCCTCAGTTCTACTATGCATTGGTGACGATGCACGGAACGATCATTGTATTCTTCGTATTAACAGCAGGCCTGAGTGGTACATTCAGTAATCTTCTGATTCCATTGCAGTTAGGTGCTAGAGATATGGCATCGCCATTGCTCAATATGATGTCTTATTGGTTCTTCTTTATGGCTGGGGTTGTGATGTTCTTCTCACTATTCCTCTCCACAGGACCATTCTCTGGTGGTTGGGTGGCATATCCTCCATTGAGTGCTTTAGAACAGGCCTCCTCGGGATCGGGAGCAGGTATGACGCTTTGGTTGGTGAGTTTAACCTTATTTGTAGTGTCTGTGCTTCTGGGCGGAATCAACTATATCACAACAGTGCTTAACCTTAGAACCAAAGGTATGAGTCTGTGGAGAATGCCACTAACGATTTGGGCATTCTTCGTAACGGCTATTATTGGACTCTTATCGTTTCCAGTATTAGTATCGGGTTTCTTCCTCTTGATAGCTGACAGATCATTAGGAACGAGCTTCTACTTAAGCGAAATTTTTATCAATGGACAGGCTCTCGATTATGTGGGAGGGAGTCCTGTATTATATCAGCACTTATTCTGGTTCTTAGGACACCCGGAAGTGTATATCATTATACTCCCAGCGATGGGTATTGTGTCTGAGGTACTATCAGTACATGCCAGAAAGCCAATATTTGGATATAAGGCGATGGTATATTCAATCTTAGCGATTGCCTTCTTATCATTCATCGTATGGGCACACCATATGTTTATGTCTGGTGTAAATCCATTCTTATCTAACTTCTTCGTGATCTTCACTTTGATTATTGCGGTGCCGTCAGCGGTGAAAGTGTTCAACTGGATTACAACCCTCTGGGGTGGAAATATTCGACTCAATAGTCCCATGCTCTTTGCCATAGGGTTCGTGTCGATGTTTATCTCAGGAGGACTGACAGGAATCTTCTTAGGAAACTCAGCTATTGACATACAATTACACGACACATACTTTGTGGTGGCTCACTTCCATATTGTGATGGGAGTGGCGGCATTCTTTGGGATGTTTGCTGGAGTATATCATTGGTACCCACGGATGTTTGGGACATTCATGAATGAGACCCTAGGCCGCATTCATTTTTGGATGACTATGATAGGAGCCTATGCGATATTCTGGCCCATGCATTTCCTCGGAATGGCAGGGGTTCCAAGACGTTATTACAGATTTGATACCTTCGATGCCTTCTCACAGTTTACTCAGATGAATGAGTTTATAACAATAGCGGCCATCATCACATTTTCTGCACAGATATTGTTTGTGATCAACTTCATTTGGTCTATCAAAAACGGCAAGAAGATGACCACTAAGAATCCGTGGCTGGCAACGACCCTTGAGTGGACTACACCGATCAAGGCTGGACACGGAAACTGGCCAGGAAAGATACCAACTGTTCATCGCTGGGCATACGACTATGGTAAAGATGGAAAAGACTTCATACCACAGATTTTACCACTATCAGAAAAAGAAAAGGCAGAAGACGCCCATTAAGGCAAATAGCTATTAACTACTCGTGGAGAAAACAACAGAGACATATAACACAACTATTGCGCAGTCGACAGAACTAGAGAAGTTCAGCTTATGGACTGACTTTGGCTTGTTGATTAAGTTTAGGTTGTCCATGTTAGTGGTGATTACTTCTATTGGAGCCTTTTATATTTCTTCTGGATTGAGCATGAGCATCGTTCAGTTAGTAATATTAGGCCTTGGAGGATTTTTAATCACCGCCGCCAGCAATATCATCAATCAAGTTCTTGAAAAAGACTTTGATGCCATGATGAATCGGACTAACAGAAGACCGCTGGTCCAAAAGAAGTTATCTGTCTCGACAGCAGTCTTAATGGCAGGCTTGTTCTGCTTGAGTGGGATTACACTCCTAGCACTATTTAACCCTATTACCTCATTCTTTGGGATGTTTGCCTTTGTACTATATGCTTTTGTCTATACACCGCTAAAGAGATATTCGCGAGTAGCTGTGTTTGTCGGAGCTATAGCGGGAGCGATGCCCATGTTGATAGGTAGTGTTGCTTTTTATGGAGGGTTGACTGAGTTGGGCATTTGTCTGTTTTTAATTCAGTTAGCATGGCAGTTTCCTCACTTCTGGTCAATTGCTTTCCTCTCCTTTGAGGATTATGACAGGGCAGGCTTCAAGTTCATCCCTAAAGATGAAGAGGAACATATAGATAGAAGTGTGGCTACATCTTCGATAGCTTATGCAGTAGTATTAGTAGCCATAGCAGCATATATGTTTCTGACTAATACCATAGGACTGTTTGGTCTTGTGGCGCTCTTACTGGTATGTGGGAGCTACCTGTTATACAGTATTCAGTTTTATAGACTGTACAATGCTGGATCGGCTAAGAAGCTCATGTTGAGTTCTTTTGCGTTCATCCCTATGGTATTGATCATTTTGATAATCGATTTACTCTTTTAATGATGAATACGAGCTACTACCATACCAACAACAAGATCCATCCACTGAAATTTGCGATGTGGATTGCCATGGCAAGTATCACGATGATGTTCGGAGCATTTACAAGTGCTTATGTCGTACGTCAGGCTGCAGGTAATTGGCTTGAGTTTGGTTTGCCTAATATTTTCTTTGTCAGCACTATAACGCTCTTATTGTCAAGTGTATGTCTACATGCCTCCTACAGGGCATTTATCAAGGAGAAAGTAGCTGTTTATAAGCCTTTACTTGTACTGAGTGCCATCTTGGGTATTGGCTTTATCGTTTTACAATACCAAGGGTGGTTGACATTGTTTTCTATTGGAGTAGATCTTAAGGGTAATCCTGCGGGATCATTCCTATATATCATTACTGGCGTTCATGTTATGCACGTCATAGGCGGAATCGTTGCGTTGCTTATTGGAATCCTTAATGCTTACACACTAAAATTTAAGGTGACACCTAAGCGAAAAATAAATTTTGAATTATTACTACACTACTGGCATTTCGTAGACTTGCTCTGGGTGTACTTACTCATATTCTTATACTTAAGTAGATAACTATCATGGCAGATACGCTAACACATACTGCAGTAGATCATCATGAAGAGGCGAGTTGGGACGGAGCATCTCAACCGTTTAAGGCCAGTTATGGCAAGTTGATGATGTGGTATTTCTTATTGTCGGATGCATTTACATTCTCAGGATTTTTGATTGCCTATGGCACATTGAGAGTAAGTAGCCCATCTTGGCCAGTACCAGATTTTGTCTTTAGTACATTCCCTGGCGGGATACATCATGCACCACTGTTGTTTGTGACGTTGATGACGTTTATCCTTTTAGCCAGTTCATTTACTATGGTGAGGGCAGTACAGGAAGGACATCAAGAAAACAAAAATGGAGTAGTCTTCTGGATGATTTTGACCATAATCGGTGGGGCGGCATTTTTGGGTTGTCAAGCTTGGGAGTGGAATAATCTAATCATTGAGGAGTCTGTATCATATCATACTAATCCATTTGGAACTCATACCGAGCACGGAAGATATCTCGAGGGCGATGGTCATGATATAAGTGCTGGCGACACCTTTGTTCCTGGCGATAGCTACCTGATTCACAAGCACGATGGTGAGTGGGGAAATCTACCTTATGAAGTCTTAGATGCCAGCGGGAATCCTATTATCGGGGACAATGGAGCACCTATCAAAAGCGAGCAACAGTTTGGCCCCAAAGCCTTCGGTGCACTGTTCTTCTGTATTACTGGCTTTCACGGCTTTCACGTATTCTCTGGAGTAGCCTTTTTATTAATCATATGTATCAATGCGGCCTCAGGATTGTATGTCAAGAGAAAGAATGGATACGAGATGGTTGAGAAGATTGGACTCTATTGGCACTTTGTCGATTTGGTCTGGGTATTTGTGTTCTTAGTGTTTTACCTACTCTAATATTACTGACTAAAAGAAATTAACAATGGCTCACGATTACGAATCATCAAAAAAGACGGCATATAGAATCATTTCTATATTAGCCGTGATCACTGTAGGAGAGGTGGGTTTTGCCCTGATAGGCAAGGGTTATGTCTTTGACGGTGTACATGTACCTCTGGCAATCATGGGTGGGGTTATGATTATGCTTAGTATAGTTAAAGCTTATCTCATAGTATATGAGTTCATGCATATGAAGTATGAGATACCTGGACTCGTAAAATCTGTTTTGCTTCCGTTATTCCTATTAGTATGGGCGATCATAGCATTCCTATATGAGGGCAATGCATGGAAAGGAAATAGAACGACCGTACAAGAAAGAAATCAATTAGAAGTAGGTGACTTATCTGGACAGTCTGGTATGATCTATCAGATCAAGAAAACAGACCTGACATTCTAAACTTCTCTACATATGCGACATTGTCTATATAGCATGGTATCAATAGATAAATGTCACACAGTATGATGAAATATATTGCTGGAATAGCAGTAGTTCTGATGCTCATCGGCGCCCCATTGGGGTCATATTTCTACCTTAAGAATGGCTTGAAATATAGACTTGAATCGCAAGAGCAACTTCGAGTAAAGATTGTTTCGGAAAAGATTCAAAATCATATTGAGACGGTAAGGACTCCTAAGACAGCGGCGCTGATCCATACTGCTCATGATGACAGAGTAGCTGATATAGAACTTCTTGATAGAATCGATGAACGAATCGTAGATAGAGATCATTTTGAAATAATCAGCCTTTCTAGACCATTTGAATCCGACCGTGCTTTGGATATCAGATTTGTTTCCGACTCATTGCTGTTTAGTGGTTATGATCAGCGTTTTATATTGGTTGATTCGGCAGGAGCGGTGCGGAATACCTACACCAATGATGAAGACATCTCCAAAGAGTTGATCCGACATCTGTCAGTAATTATACCATTACCCAAGCATAGAGATATTAGATTGCGCCGAGAACTTGAGAAATAACAACTATGGATATTCTGCAACCCAATAAGAGTTTAGAGAAAAAACTAAATAGGCTTAGCTGGATCGTATCTATTGCTGTTTTTCTCGTTGTAGTTATGATGCGCAGAATCAAGATTGATACAGATATAGATTTTACTTTTTTACCACCCTTATATTCTGCGCTCAATGGTATTACGGCAGTGCTCCTGGTTATAGCCTTAATGTATATCAAGAGAGGTATGGCTCAACAGCATCGTAAGATGATGACGGCGGCATTGATTACATCGATACTGTTCTTAGTCTGCTATGTGATCTATCATATCACGACACCAGAGACTAAGTTCTGTCAGGAGGGGGCCATCAGGTATGTATATTTCGCCCTGTTGATCAGTCATATCATTTTGGCTGCAGTGATATTGCCATTTATACTCTTTACATATATCAGAGCATTCACCAATCAGTTTCAGAGGCATAAATCGATAGCAAGATGGGTATTCCCGCTCTGGTTATATGTCGCCGCATCAGGGCCGATCATATATCTTATGCTGAGACCTTGCTACTGAATCACTTGATCATTACCTTTACAATATGAGATTAAAAGTCCTAATTACAATCGCTGTTCTGTGCCTATTTACTATAGAGATCTATAGCCAGTGCCCGATGTGTAAGATTGCCGCCGAATCTAATCTCGAAAATGGTGGCACTGCTGGCAAAGGCCTCAATACAGGCATCCTTTACATGTTATCACTGCCTTATTTGTTGATTGCATTGATCGGATTCGTCTGGTATCGCAATCGTCGTAGGGATGATGAAGAGGAAATCGACTCACCGCTAATTGCAAGCCATTCGCTTTCAGAATAAAAAAATGTGGCCATCCAAGTCATTACCCAGATAGCCACTTAGGTTAAAACGACATTGCATAGCCGATACCTACTGAAAAGCCTTTATTGTTAATATTACTTTCAAGTATACCGAGAGCAGTAGCATCCTCCAATGCATGATTGTACTGTGCCTCAGTAAATATTTTATTAGTGTTATCGAGTCTATAGGCGTAGCCTATACCTGCAGTTCCATAGAACACGGTTCTATTTAATTGAGCAGCGGGAATCACTGTCTCAGCAACGTTTAGGTCTATCAAGGTATTCACCTGAGATTTTATACTGCCACTACTGACTGTGGACCCTATGACTCCTACGTGCGGATAAATCGTGTTCCGTCCACGATTGAAGTTATAAGACACAGAGAGTGGTATGTCTACACTCCTAACGCTAACTCTATTATTGACGCTTACGGGTACAGAAAAACCAAATACATTTATGTCCGCACCAACACCTATGTCAGTGCTTCGATTCGTATAGCTTACGCCACTGTGAAGTGACCACGTATCCGAGATGTTATATTGGCCGACTAACCCGAACTGTGCAGTAGTCGCATAAGAATTGAGATTGCTAATTGTTGAGATGTCATCAAGAATCGACGTTCTATTAATCATTGTCCCCACTTTAAATCCAACTGAAAACTGAGCAAACAGATGGAAAGTCATAAATACTGCCGCCGCTGCTAAAGTGATCTTCTTTCTCATAGTATCTGTTTTTATGTAGTTACCTACCTGTTAAGAATAGTTCTACTGATCAGTATACCATTATGACTGAATGAACTTGTTAAAAGAAGTTAATACAGAATTAATGAAATGGTAAAGGATAGGGGGAGGCTATCTGTATCTGATGGCCAAATCATTAAATATCAAAATTTTAATAGAAGTAAATGCTACCATGAAGCTAAGGCGAGCACATAGACCAAGTCAAAGTGTAGATATTAGCTTGCGGTGGCTGCGGGCTATTAGATACAATTGTTGAGCATCGCATATGTAGATTAGGGTTTTTGTCCGGCCTGCTTCGGCTCAAAACTTAGCTCCTCAAGACGGCCACTCCTACATAAACCCATGCTGCAATGAAAAAAAGCCCACCAATCGGCGTGATTGCTCCGAGCTTCCTCAATCCAGGAGCATCAAATATTTCATGAACCGAGAGAACATACAGCGATCCACTAAATAGGATGATCCCCGCCAAGAATAGTTTAGCAATAATTCCGATACGCTCAGGGGACTCATCTCGAATGATGAGGATAGAGATGATTGCACCGAAGGCATGGATGAAGTGATAAAAACTGGCCGTCTTATAGATCTCGGCGTACTTAGGAGAAATCTTATCCTCTAGAATGTGAGCTCCAAAAGCCCCTAACACCACCGCAAGTGCTAATGCAAAAAGAAATATTCCGAGATATAATCGATCTGTTGCCATAGCATGATTTCTTACAATGACCAATCAATCGGGGATTGATTTTGTTTCAGTAGAAGCTCATTAGTTTTAGAAAAATGCTTGCATCCCGAAAAGGCGTTACGAGCAAGTGGTGATGGATGTGCAGCGGTGAGAATATGGTGTTTAGAGCTGTCAATGAAAGATGCTTTTTGTTGAGCAAATCGACCCCACAACAGAAACACAATTCCCTCTCGTTCTTGAGATATGGTTCTGATTACAGCATTAGTAAATTGCTGCCAGCCTATGGACTTATGAGACCCGGGACTCTTATGTTGAACCGTAAGCATAGCATTGAGCAATAGTACACCTTGCTCCGCCCAAGAAGTCAGGTCGCCATGATTAGGTATATCGACACCTGTATCCGCATGAAGCTCTTTGAAAATATTGCGTAAGGATGGCGGAATGCGTACTCCCTTGGGAACTGAAAAACTTAATCCCATAGCTTCGCCCGGGCCGTGATATGGATCTTGTCCAATAATAACAACCTTAATGTTATTTAGTGGGGTGAGCTGGAATGCATTAAAGATCAGTCCCCCAGGAGGGTATACCGTCAACCCACTATTCTTGGCAATGAAGAGGTGTTGCTTAATGTGATCAAAATAATCTTGCTCAAATTCGGACCATAATGCTTGCTTCCAACTTTCCTCTATTTTGACCTGTTCTGGCTTCATCAAACTAATCTACTGAATCTTCATCTATAGTCAGGGATCAACTAATATCGTGCTAATACGTTGCACGGCCGGTCCGATTATAGTAGTAAAACAACGATTATGATTACATACCTATTTTTAATACTGATACTCCTTGGGCTAGCAACACTCTATGATCTCGTGGTGAAGAAGTTTGTCAGACAGCAATAAGAATAGTTGTCCCAAGACATCAAGTACACTATCCCGCCAAATCTGGGCTCTCTAATAACTTAAAGAACTGATCCATCTTCGGTGTCATGATGATTTCTGTCCGTCTATTTTCAGAGCGACCTGTCCGACTTTCATTATCACTCTTGGGGAGATAGGATGATCTGCCGGCTGCGGTAAGGCGCTCAGGTTGTACATAGTACTCCTCCTGGAGCAATCTCACTATAGATGTGGCACGTAGTACACTGAGATCCCAGTTATCATTAACCCGATCTTTATTAATAGGCACATCGTCAGTATGCCCTTCTACTAGTACATTGAGCTGATCATGATCGTTAATCACACTGGCTACCTTAGAGAGTACGTCATATGACCTTTTATTGACTGTGGTAGATCCAGTATTAAACAATAGCTTGTCAGAAATAGAAACATATACGGCTGACCCCCTAACTTCTATCTCAAGATCATTATCATTGATATCAATAAGAGACCGCTTCAGATTAGTGACAAGCGCAAAATTTATGGAATCTTTTTCTTCCAGTTTATCAGTAAGATTTTGAATATATGCATTCTGACGACCGATGTTTTCGAGCGAAGCCTGTATACTCTTAGATTCGGTCTGGTTAATTACAGACATGTCAGATAACCGATCTAATAGACTTGTATTGCTGCCTTGCAGATGATCTATTTGATCCGTGAGTTGTACGATCTGATCATCTTTATTTGAAATGGCCTGTTCTAATTGCTTAACCTTGGGATTTTGGCAGGAGGGCAACAACAGAATTGCTAATAGTACGACTGCGAGTATCTTGTTCATGTTTATATTTTGTTTCAATGTAAGTCTGAGTACATAATAATAGAACAGAGCTTAACCCACTTTCATTATCATGGTAAACCACTAAAATCGAACTGTTAGTATGAATCTATCTCTGATCAAGTCAGAATTTAAACAATACATCCATCGCATTGGAGTGCGCTCCGAAATGCTAGTGGAGATATCAGCGCAATATGATCGATTCGGTGAGCATTGGGACTTGAGGGCGTCAGATATCCATAAGATGATAGAGGACTCCTTGGATGGGACACACGTTTTTTGGAGCGGACCCGACTATCATCCCTATGAATCCCTATTGGCATATGCACAGTTTGGTCCCGAAATGGTGCGCAGTGTATTTACAGACTTATTAGATGAAAAGAAAGATCTCGTGGGACGTATTGATAGGTTTCAGTTTCATCTCAACTGGTTAGAGAAGAACAGTCAAGACCCTAAACATAAGCAGAAGCCTCACTATCATACTGTGCCTACTATAATAAAGTATTTGAGTATGGCTTATCCCGAACGATACCTGTTGTACGATGCTCAGTCCTTTGCAAGATTCTTGGATCGAGTAGGGGCGAAGAAGGACCCTATCCCATCATTAGAACGATTCTTCAAAGTTTCTGCTATCATCCTTAAGATCATTTCTAAGGAATTGGAGCAATTCGATCTGGATCAGCCTCTGAGAGATATGGATGATAGGTATCCTGTTATCCTGATATCAGACTTCCTCGGCATGGTCAACGAAGGGAGGCGTAAATAATTCATTTGATAATCAAGGCGGTTTTATTGACCTTGGCAATCTAAACTATATGCACATGTATGATAC
>CAZAXY010000009.1:0-54262 GCA_964489125.1 uncultured Saprospiraceae bacterium | reverse complement strand
GCCAAATAAGTATCTTTATTTATTAAACCCGTAACGCTTATTTAGGACGGGACAGGGTTAATTATTTGCTTAGATTTCACACTTTGGGAGTGCTATATTGTTGTCCTTCGATCATCATCTTAGAGATGATCTCACACATAATTTCGGAGGTTCCACCTCCGATCTGACCCAATCTAACATCACGGTACATCCGAGCAAGAGGGTAGTCTTCCATAAACCCGTAACCGCCGAACATCTGCAAACATTGATGTATGACTCTATCGGCGAGCTGGGTGCCGAGCAGTTTGGCCATAGATGCTTCTTTGACTACATACTCTCCATTTTTATATCGGCGGTAGAGCTCATACACAAAGATTCTGGTCATTTCTATTTCTGATGCCATCTGAGCAATGCGATGTCTGAGCACCTGAAACCTGTTGATCTTTTTACCGAAGGCCTCTCGCTCATTCATGTATTGCAAGGTTACCTCCAGAGCGTAGGAGGACGCTGCAACGCCACCATTTGCCATTGATAGGCGCTCAGATACGAAATGCTGCATGATGTAAAAGAATCCATGATTCTCTGCACCTAGGAGGTTGGTGGCTGGAACTCGGACATTGTCTAGGGCTATTTCGCCTGTATCAGAAGCATGCCAACCCAATTTGCGCAGCTCCGCAGCACTCAGACCAGGTGAATCGCGATCAACTATAAACAAGCTGATCCCCTTCGCCTTGAGCTCAGGAGCAGTTTTAGCAACGATGATTAAGAAATCGCTCAACACTCCATTGGTGATGAACGTTTTTGACCCATTGAGGATATAATAGTCGCCATCTCTGACGGCAGTAGTCCTGACGGCTTGGACATCAGAACCGCCTCCTGGTTCTGTTATGGCGAGGCAGCCTATAAGCTCTCCCTTAATGCCGGGTACTAGGTACCGTTGCTTTAACTCTTCGGAGCCTTCGGCATTAATATGGGTTAGGGCAAGTAATGGATGTGCACCGATCGAAGCACCGAAGCCACCAGAATTCATTCGGCCGATCTCTTCATCAAATATGACATTATAGAGTATATCTGCTCCCATGCCGCCATAACGCTCCGGTAAGGTCATACCGAAAAATCCCATGTCTCCAAACTTGCGATATATTTCTCGAGGTAAGTGACCATCCAACTCCCATTGATCGATATTGGGTCGTACGTCTTTTTCAAGGAAGTCTCTAAACGTCTGTCGGAACATCTGATGCTCCTCAGTAAAAAAGTATTCGTTCATACCTGTGTGTTTATGGAGATGTTATCTAATATAGCTGCCATAATTTGATCGTGAAACTTTTCAGGGAGATCATGTCCCATACCATTGACGATGCATTTTTTAGCGTGGGGTATTAATCTATGATACTTATGAGCGTGTTCTACCAATATTAGAGGATCGCCTGTGCCATGTAGTATTAATGTTGGGATATGGATCTGCGACAACCGATCATATCGCGAACCACTCTTGGCGATAGCGACGCCATGATGCTTTGAAGCCTTAGGATTATAGCCTCGTCGTTTAGTAACTTCATAGTATGCACGGTTGAGGACAGCGGACGAATTGACTTCATACTGTGCATCACCATGCAACAGGTGATAGACACTCAATTGTGCCTTCATGCTATTAATCACCGACTGGAACACACGATACTTCACTAGTATTCGAGCTACACCCAGCCTAAATGCTGGCGTGACTTGTGTCAGTTCAGGGTCATAGAAGTAAGCTGTAGAAAGGAGTGAGGAAAGTGATATAAACCGTTCTGGATAATCCAAAACTAAGGTTTGAGCAATCATGCCACCCATAGATACTCCGATCACATGAGCCTGATCGATCTTGAGATGATCCATAACAGCTATGACGTCGGCAGCCATGTCTGATAGGGTATAGTACTTGCCTTTGCCCCAGTCTTCGATCCAACTAGAATTGCCTACATCTCGATTGTCCATTCTAATGATGTCATAACCTGCTTGTGTAAAACCATCCAGCAAGTCAGCGGGCCAATCTAACATGGTTTGGGCTAATCCGTTGACTAGTAATATTGTGCCTTTGGCATCGGACGATGATGGTATCTGATTATAGTGTATAACAAGGTTGTCAGATATCTGAACCTCACCAGTTACTCCTAAAACGTGTTCGACTGGTTTTTTTGCTATAATCTCCTTAATCAAGGCTTGATCTTTCGAATTGATCTGATATCCTGTACTTAAGAAGAGATAGCACACTACAAGAACCATGAGCAGTATGATTATTAATATGATCATCTTCTTTTTTCTAGTTTGAGGTTTAATTGTTGCTATAGCTCGTTTTTCTCCTTAAGGTTAGTAGAGACAGAACTGTGCGTCTTCAGTAAATGTAGCGGATAGGATTATAAAATATAATGTGCTTATTGGCAGATGGAGGACCACGAGCTTAAAATCCAAATGCAGTAAAAAGACAATTTTATAGATTCTATAAAGCAGATTTGAATAAATAGATTCCTATCATTAGGCGGACCAATCAAATTAGTAAATTTTGCTAACTACTCGAACTAAGTTATTATATGGCGTGGGCTTCTCAGCTCGAGGCATAAAAGATGGTCTTTTTCAGATATTTCTATTTTTCTATTTCAATCAAGTCATGGGATTGGACCCAGCTCTTGCAGGATCTGCATCTCTTATAGCTTTACTATTTGATGCTGTGACCGATCCATTAGTGGGATTATGGTCTGATAGATTTACATCTCTACGGTGGGGTAGAAGACATCCATTTATGATCTGGTCTGCTATCCCTTTAGGGTTGTTTACTTACCTGTTATTTCTACCTCCAGCGGGAATTGGTCAGATGGGCTTATTCATATGGCTAACAACATTTAGTGTTCTGGTTCGTGCGGCGCTGACCTTTTTTGTTGTGCCACATATCTCTCTTGGTGCGGAGCTCACTGAGGATTATAATGAGCGTACCTCTGTGACGGCCTACAGGATTATGTTTGCAGCGCTGGTATCACCTATAGTTATGATACTCGGATTCACGCAGTTTTTCAAGAGCATCGATGGCGCCAACGGTATGTTTAACGCAGCTGCATATCCTAGATTTGCTTTATTCTGTGCTGTGCTTATGATCATTTCAATTTTTGTCATGGTCTGGGGTACTCGGCACGTCATACCCACCTTACCTCAAGTCACCAAGGGGATCGAGAGACCATCGTTCATACAAATGTTAGGAGGATTTCGTGTAGCTGTACGGATGAAATCATTTATAACCTTGGTCGGATATATGATGATGGTCTATGTCGGATTAGGGATAGGTATAATACTGACAACGTACTTCATGACCTATTTTTTTGAATTGACGGAGTCAGAAATGGCCTTGTTGCCGATCGCTTCAGCAATTGGGGCCCTTGTGGCATTGGTACTGGCTCCAGGCATGAGTAAGCGATATGACAAGAAGAAAGGAGCAATTATCAGCACCATCTTATTTGGGCTTTTTTTTTCGGCGCCTTTCACATTAAGACTATTGGGCTTTTTTCCGGAGAATCATACTGCTGCGTTATTACCTACTTACGTGTTACTTATAACCGTAGCATATGGATTCCTATGGGTAGCCATGAGCCTAGGCGCCTCTATGATGGCTGACATAGTTGACGAGTATGAACTTATGAGTGGTCTGCGACAAGAGGGACTGTTTTTCTCTGTGATGTCTTTTTCCCACAAGATGACCACTGGCTTAGGGACCTTTTTAGCTGGTTTGATTCTGAGCTTTATTGCCTTTCCTGTTCAGTCTGATATTAGTGCAATACCCACAGAAAATATTAGGGATTTAGGAATAGTTGGGGGGCCTGTATTATTAGCAATCTACTGGGCATCCCTATTATTTTTATTCAATTACCCACTTACTCGAGAGGCTTGCCAAAAAATTAGAACAAAGCTTGATGATGTCATTCAATCTGAAACAAGAAAGCACATCTCATGAGTGAAATGTGCCTTATAATAATTTAGTGTCTCTTGAATTCCTAAGAGTTAATATCAGCGCTCTTATGGAATTAGCTCGACTTCCACAGCTAATAACCCTTTAGGTCCTTTCTCTGTGTTGAATCTCACTTTATCGTGTTCTTTAATTGGAGCTTCCAATGCATTAATGTGAACGAATATACTGTCACGGGTTTTATCATCAGTGATGAAGCCATACCCTTTTTCAGTATTGAAGAATTTTACTGTACCTACTCTCTTAGCATCAACAGGTTCATTTTCTCTATACGGAACACCAAGCGGAATATCCTCAGCCTTGACTACTTTCTTCTTCTTGGGATCTGGTGGAGTATCAGAGAGGTTCCCATTTTCATCGACATACACTAGCTGATCTTCAAATGCTACCTTACCCCTTTCCATTTTTTCTTGCTTGCGTCTTAGACGTTCCTCCATTTTGTCTTGCTTCTTTTTTCTTTTCTTTTTTTCCCTTTCTTTTTTGCTGAACGTCTGTTGAGATCTGGCCATACCAAATTTTAGTTATTACGAATTAGGAGGAAACTTCAGCGATTTGGGAAATAGGTCGGTCTTAGCTATTTCAAAAAAAACAAGTTCAAGCTCCGTTGACGCCGCAAAGATATTGTTTTTTAACGATTAGAGGAGATCATGTGGTTTCTCTGATTTATTATTATTTGAACATGATGTCACAAGAGTGTTAGTATCTTCGTGCTCTTAAGGTGAATTTTTATAATAAAAAGATAGAGACTGACAGATGAGAAAAATTATAGCGTTTTGTACCCTTATATTGTTAAGTTTCAGTTGTAGTGATGATGAAATTCCAACTAATTCAATTCCAACTAATTCAATTAGCAATGATGCGGTGTTTTGGACTGGTCCAGAATTTACATTCATCCTAGCAGATGGGGTAGACCATCGCCAAGAAGCCAATCAGGATCGCCTGACTGACAATGTGATCATCACCCGTAGTTTTGTCGGCGGTCAAATATTCAATTTTGTTACAGAGACGGCTGCATCGAGCGATATAAGTCCAGCAGGAACGGAGTGGGCGATAGGGCGATCAGACGATGCCGAAAACCTAATGTTTGCTCCGTTTAGAGAGGCTGTCGGAGACCCTCGTGACAATGTTGTTGGTACAGAGCTTGTACTGCACTTGATTGAAGATGATATTTTTATTGATGTCACGTTCTTATCGTGGTCACGAGGTAAGACTGGTGGATTCTCATATATCAGGACTACACCATAAGTAAGTCATAAAAGACGAAGGCATAAGTCTACTGAAGAATTATTTTTTGCATAAGCAACCTATCGTAGCTATTATTCGTAGTATCATATGTAAGCAATGTGACTATGATCACTTTGACTTTATTCAATATTAAAAACACCTAAGATTTGAGATTTACATACTTATACATTGTACTTGCTATGTCCTTATTCGTGATGACATCTTGCGGCGATGATGAACCTATTATCGATGGCCCTACAATCTGGGATGGTCCTAATTTTACTTTTTCCCTAGCCGATGGAGCAGACTTTAGGGATTCTACTAGTCAAGATGTAATCACTCCACGGGTCATTATTACTCGTAGCGCAGAGGGTGGTCAAATATTTAATGTTGCGGTAGAAGATCGGGCCAACAACATGATGAGTCCTGTTGGTACAGAGTGGGCTCGAGGACGAGTTGCTAATTTAGATAGCTTGACATTTGCTCCATTTAGGCCTACAGTAGGCAACCCCCAACAAGTAGTTGGGCAGGAACTAGTGTTGCATTTAGTTGAAGATGATGTATATATGGATTTTATTTTTACGGCCTGGTCTAGTGGAAACAATGGTTTTCAATACATTCGAGGCACTGAATAATTTCATAAGGATCACATTTTGCATATCGGTATGATCTGGAGTAATTGATCATATTGTAGGCAAACAAGACACAAAATTATTTTAGATTATGAGTCGTATCAATTTTAATATCATACTTGCCATGCTTATAGTTGTGCTGGTAATAAGTTGTACAAGGGATGAAATAATGCTCCCTGTTGAGCCCACGCCACCTGTCGAACCGATGGATACGATGACAATGGAACCTATGGGTATGGATACAATGATGATGGATACGATGATGATGGATACGATGATGATGGATACGATGATGATGGATATGCCAACTGGACCGGCAATCTGGGAGGGAGACGAGTTAACATTCTCCCTTGCCGACAACTCAGATCATACGCTAGCTGAAAATCAAGATATGTTAACGCCCAATGTGATTATCACTCGAAGCGTTGAAGGAGGAGAATTTTTTAATATTGCCGTAGAGGAAGCCTCCACTAAAGGAGTTAGCCCAACTGGTACAGAGTGGGCTATAGGGCGTACTGCTGATGGAGTGGAAAATTTATCTTTTTCACCTTTCCGGACCGCGGTAGATGACACTCCTCGCAGAGCCGTTGGAACAGAGCTGGTGGTACACCTCATCGAAGATGATATATATCTTAATGTAACCCTCACTTCATGGTCTGATGGAAAGAGAGGTGGATTTGAATATGTCCGAGCAACACCCAATTAACAATAAGCACGAATTGTAAGAAGTCATATAAGCCTGTTCATCATTATTGAGCAGGTTTTTTTATGCCATATGATTTGGACTCGTTTTTGGAGTACTATAGCGTATGGCTATCACTGATCATAAGATGTCACTGAGACTTTCCCATAATCTATACGTAGTAGAGTTAAGCAATAAGGTCTGGACTGACAGTTGGAAATTTAGAAAAGCTAATCCCCACTATAGAGGGATGGTTGGTTGCCTCTATGTTGGGATGACTAGTCACACTCCTCAAGAGAGATTCAAGAAGCATAAGACGGGTTATCGCAACAAGAAAGGGGTTAAGATCTCCTCGTCTATTGTTGAGAAATACGGCTTGTACTTAAGACCCACTCTCTATGCCGAACTAAACCCAATGACCCGTATGCGTGCTACGAAAATGGAAGGGCGCTTGGCCGAAAATCTTCGTAAGCAAGGGTATGCTGTCTGGTGGAATTAATCTCTATAAGGAGCGAACTTTCCCGGTCTCTTTTGCATACTTGAGAACACCGCTTCCATTTGGTTTTTACCACCGATGATATCTTGTTGGTAGCGTGACTCGGCAAGTAATAAGTCATTTGGGTGGAGATGGGCGGCGTCATTGATCAGTCGCTTGGCTTTCACAATAGCACTTGGGCTCTTCTCGGCGATAGTTTTGGCAAGAGCCATAGCGTCCTTATGCGGATTGTCTGAAACGTGTGTGGCAAATCCATACGTAACAGCATCCACTCCACTAAATTCTCTATTAGTATAAGTCAATTCACGGAATACATCATCACGCACGTTGCCACGCATAAGCACCGAGCCTGCCATATCTGGTATGAGGCCCCATTTCATTTCCATGACAGACAAGCGAGTGTCCGGCGCAATATACTTGATGTCCGCACCGAGCATTATTTGTAATCCACCACCGAAGGCAATACCATGAACAGCAGCGATTACAGGAACCTGTAACTCTCGCCAAGCATAGGCAACCGCTTGCCACTTGTTACTGACTCCATTCGTACGAGCCATAAGATCAGATGAAGCGACTCCATTACCATCCATGCTAAAATTAGACAGGTCCAACCCTGCGCAAAAGGCACGACCATTACCAGAGAGTATTACTGCTCTTATTTCATCATTTTCGGAGAGTTGCTTAGCCGCATTGATGATGCTCTGAAACATGTCTTCATTGAGGGCATTCATCTTCTCAGGCCGGTTTAATCTTACATTGGCTATGTAATCTTTGATGGTAATGTCAACTACATTTTGCATGAAACTGTCTTTAGATTGCTAAGATCGTATAAAAAGGTATGATTTAATAGTATGTGCTCGAAGTGTCAATTATTGAACGTGGTTGATCTAAAGTGGCACGACGGCGTAACTGTATATTAATAGTGTAACCTGCTTTGTTCCTATTCTCAAGATTATTTTTGATTAATAGCGTTTAGCATTCTTAGCTCGACCTCCAGGTCTTTAGGGGTCTGCTATATCAAAGAGCTTTTTTATGAAGCTCGGACACAAAATAGGCCACTATGATAGAATCCATAGTGGCCAACTAAATAATATTCAACGAGGAATTGATTATGCCGTTACTAATTTAGGTTCGCTCTGAAACTGATTACTAGTATTCTTCACGCCACCTGCCTTTAAAGCTTTCTCACCTGCGAAGAAAGTCTTATGATCATCTCCAAGATCTGATCCCGCCATACGCTGGTGCTTAACGCAAGCAACACCTTTACGTATTTCAAGACGTTGTACATTTTTGACATAGGCAAGCATGCTTTCGTTGCCGAAATAGCCGTCCGACAACTCACTCATATGCAGTGCTGTCGTATGATAAGTAGGCAAAGTGATCAAGTGATGAAAGACTCCCGCCTGACTCGCTGCATCTCTCTGGAAGGACTTGATATTCTGATCAGCCAGATCAGAGAGTGGCGTAGCGTCATACCTACTATCCATCAGAGCCGCTCTATTATAGCCAGATAGATCGTTGCCAGTTTTTTTCATCTGATCATATGCCTGCTGACGGAAGTTGAGCGTCCAGTTGAACGAAGGACTGTTGTTGTATACTAACTTAGCTGTGGGAACAACTTCTTTAATTCTGTTCACCATATGCGCTATCTGGCCTATATGTGGTGTAGGTGTCTCAATCCATAGTAGATCAGCACCATTTTGCAAACTAGTGATGCAGTCAAGTACCACTCTATCGATGTTAGTGCCTTCTCTAAATTTATAGAGGCCATTAGGTAGACGCTTTGGTCGATATAGTCGTCCTTTTCTCTTGAAAAGTACCTCATTGTTATTAACCTCAGATATGTCCACAGGATCTGCATCCACAAAATCAAGATACTTAGATGATAAGTCGCCTTCCTCTTGTGATACAGGCAACTTTTGAGTTAGGCCGGCACCCTCAGAGTCTGTCCTTGCGACAATAATACCGTCGTCAACACCTAATTCTAAAAATGCATATCTCAACGCCTTGATCTTAGCTAAGAAATCTTCATGGGGTACCGTAACTTTGCCATCTTGGTGACCGCATTGTTTAGCATCTGATACTTGATTCTCTATCTGTAATGCACATGCACCTGCTTCGATCATTTTCTTGGCCAGTAGATAGGTTGCCTCTTCGTTTCCGAATCCTGCATCGATGTCCGCTATGATTGGGACAACATGAGACTCATAATTGTTGATCTGCTCTTGGACATCTTCACCAGCATCCAGTCTTCGAAATAGGTCATTGAGTTCTACTGCGTCTGCTTGTTTAAGGAAGGAGTATATCTCAGCAATTAAGTTAGGAACTGCTGTCTTCTCATGCATAGACTGATCTGGCAGTGGGCCAAACTTAGACCTCAACGCTGCAACCATCCAACCTGACAGATAGAGATATTTTTTATGAGTAGTGCCATGATGCTTCTTGATAGCGATCATTTTCTGCTGGGCGACAAATCCATGCCAGCACCCGAGCGACTGGGTATACTGTGATGAATCTGCGTCATAAGCCGCCATATCTGCACGCATTATGGCAGCTGTATGCTTAGCGATATCTAAACCAGTCTTGTACTGATTCTGGATAAACATGCGAGCTCCATGAGTGGGATTGATTTCTCTCCATTCCTCGCCGTGCTTGTTTTTTAATTTTTGAATTTTTTCAATTACTGAGATATAACTTGACATAAGAGGTGCTTTTATTTTTTTGAAATTTTAGACTTTTCATCATTTTGAGTTGGCGCTTCATCCTGTAAAAAACCTTTGTATTCTGGCATGCTAATTTCTTGTGGCTTTATATGTTTTTCCATTTTTTGTACTGTTATGAATTTTTGTGAGTAATGTTCCTGACACAATGATTAAATCAGCTCATATGCTGGAAGTGTTAGGAAATCAATGAATGTGTCTTTTCTGACTAAGTCGTCAAATAGCTGTTCTGCATCTACAAATCGTCCGCCATCATATCTTGCTGGGCCTACGAGAGTTTTAATTTTTTCTATTTCCTCTTTTAAATACGATTGATAAAGCTCCTCAGTGAATGGTGTGCCATCTTCTAAGGTGACTTTGTATTTGAGCCATTGCCATACTTGAGTCCTTGATATCTCTGCAGTTGCGGCATCTTCCATGAGATTGTAGATCGCTGCAGCGCCATGCCCACGGAGCCAGCTCTCTATATATAGGATGCCAACATTGATGTTTAATTTAACACCGTCCTCAGTTATTGTACCTGTCGGAATCTCAATGAGGTCTGCTGCGTTTACATTTACATCTTCCCTTCTGTTATGGATCTGATTAGGTCCTGGCATATATTGATTAAATACTTCCATGGCATGCTTAACCAGTGCTGGGTGAGCTACCCACGTACCATCATGCCCATTCTGAACTTCAATGATTTTATCATTTCTGACTTTTTCTATCGCCTTAGCGTTAGCCTCTGGATCATTCTTGATGGGAATCTGAGCAGCCATTCCGCCCATGGCATGCACGCCACGTTTGTGGCACGTCTTAATTACGAGCTGAGAGTATGCAATCATGAATGGCGTGGTCATTCCTACCTGAGCTCTATCGGGTAGCACAAAACCATCAATATTTCTGAATTTTTTGATATACGAGAATATATAGTCCCATCTACCACAGTTTAGCCCAGAAGAGTGATCTTTTAATTCATAGAGTATTTCATCCAGTTCGAAACTGGCTAAAATGGTTTCGATTAAAACTGTTGCCTTGATTGTCTTTTGCGGTATACTTAAATAATCTTGCGCAAATACAAAAACATCATTCCAGAGTCTCGCTTCTAAGTGACTTTCTAATTTTGGAAGATAGAAGTATGGTCCGCTGTTTCTAGTTATAAGCTCTTTGGCATTATGGAAAAAGTATAGGCCAAAGTCCAATAGTGCACCAGAAATGTTCTCGCCTTTATAAGTTAACTGCTTCTCTTCCAAATGCCAGCCACGGGGACGGACGACTAGCGTGGCAATCTCATCATTAAGTGAATAAAACTTGCCAGAACGTGGATTTGAGAATGTGATTGTTCTGCGTATGGCGTCATATAGGTTGATTTGACCAGTTATGTTATTGCTCCAATTAGGAGAGTTGCTGTCTTCAAAATCTGCCATGAATACTTTAGCCCCAGAATTGAGCGCATTGATGATCATCTTCCTGTCTACTGGTCCAGTGATTTCAACTCGTCTATCTTGTAAATCCTCAGGGATAGGTGCTACCTGCCACTCGGATTGTCTGATGTGCTCTGTGTCGCTACGGAAGTCAGGCATCAGGCCTTGATCCAGCTCTTGCTGACGTCTGACCCTATCGACCAATAACTCCTGACGTCGTTTATTAAACCGAGTGTGTAATGTGACAATAAAGTCAAGGGCTTCTGGTGTTAAGATTCGGTCATATCCAGGATTCATCTGTCCACTTATGGTGAGGAGACTGGCCTGGACTGTTGCATACGTCATAGTTTAGAAATTTATACTATTAATGAATATGCCTGCAATATGATATATTTATATTAAAAGCGGAAATTCCGCTTAAAGAAGTTTATAATTTTATTTGCGGAATGATGTAACTTTAATACATCAAAAGATGGATAACAACAATATTAAATGCTTTCAGACAATCAGATTATTCGACTCATATTTGGATTTAAGGTCAAATACTTACGTCAAAGCAAGAAATTGTCCTATCAAGAGCTAGCGCAGAAGACAGGTTTGTCTACATCATATCTCCATGATATCGAGAAGGGAAAGCGCTATCCAAAACCTGATAAGATCAATTCTCTCGCTGCAGCATTTGATGTCGATTATAATTATATGGTGGCGACCAATGCGTCTAAGAAACTCAAACCTATCATCGATCTGCTCAATTCTAAGTTCTTTAGATTGTTTCCGCTGGATTACTTTGGCATAAGTACAGAGAAGTTGCTTGATCTTTTTACCCAGACTCCTGATAAGGTTAATGCTTTCATATCAACGATATTCAAGATTGCTCGCAACTATCAAGTAGACGATCAGCAATTCTATAAGGAGGCATTAAGGTCTTATCAGGATATGCATGACAACTACTTTCCAGAAATTGAGCAGGCTGCTCAGTCATTCAAAAAAGAGTACTCTATAAAAGGCACCTTGCCATTTACCCATAAGTTTTTGGAAGATCAGCTTTTTGAACTATTTGGTGTAACGGTTGATTGGCAAACCTTGCCGAGCCAACAAAATCTTAGGCATATCCGATCCTATTATACAGCTGAATCTAAGATCCTTCATATCCAGAAGAATCTATCGGAAGCGCAGATTAATTTTCTTCTCACTAGAGAACTTGGGTTCCAATATCTCAAGTTGAGTGAACGACCATTATCTACCACTATCATACGTATCGACTCATTTGAAAAGCTGCTCAATAACTATAAGGCCTCACACTTTGCTGCGGCACTCCTCATGGATGAGCATGAACTGGCCTCTGATGTCAAGCAACTCGCTAGAGAAAACACTTGGCAACCATCGCTGATCACTGATTTAATGCATAAGTATAACGTGACGGGGGAGACGCTCCTTCAGCGATTGACTAATATATTACCCTATCACTTTGGACTGGAAGACCTATTCTTCATACGTCTCACAGGTAGTAATGATCTAAAGGAATTTAGCATGACTAAGGATCTACACCTCTCTCAACTCCATAGTCCCTATAATAATGAACTGAAAGAGCACTATTGCAATCGATGGGTCTCAGTTACCGCAATCAAGGAACTGCGCATTAATAAAAAGAAATCGATTAACATACTGGCAGACGCTCAGATCTCCAAATATTGGAATACTGATAAAGAGTATCTATGCATCTCGATCGCTAAGCCATCACGATCCGATCCTGAGAAGGGGGTCAGTGTTACACTAGGATTGCTCCTCACTCCAACACTGAGAAGTTTGTTCAACTTTATCACTGATCCTAATCTAAAAATCAAAGACGTCCATACCACTTGTGAGCGATGCGGGATATCCCACTGTGCTGCCAGAGTAGCTTCACCCGTTATCATCGAAGCTATAGAAGAAAGGAATGAGGTGATCGAAAATTTGGCGAGATTATAAACTCTTTTTTATATGCGTTGAGCAAGAACGACATATTAGCCGTCGTTATCTTACTAGGATCATATTAGTTTACTCGTTTACGAAAGTCGTTTCTTCGTGCCTGCCATAATCCGAGCTACTTCTATAATCGCTCTTGTATGAATGCCCTTGCCAACAACACCTCCTCTATCTGATACTTCTACCTTAAACTTATATAGTTTATCCTCCATACCCAAAAAGGTGGCTTTCGCAGTGACCTCTTCTCCAACTGGAGTTGCGGCCATATGCGTGATGTTCACGCCGACGCCGACAGACAGTTCAGCTGTACTGAGCAGCGGAATGAGAAGGTTGGCGGCGCTCAATTCCATAAGGGCAATCATCTTGGATGTTGCATAGACGGCAGGAAATTCTCCACCGATACTATCTGCTAGTGCTTCAGCAGTGTCCTTCTCGGTAACCATCATTGACACTTCATGAAACGCTCCTTCATTAATCATAGCTTATGAATATTAGATGTAGCGAAGATAGAGAAGTATATCAGAGATGAGCTGTGGCATCCGCTGATGCAGTAAGATTATTGCCAGTTAGCCACTTTTGTCTTGAGCTTAGCAAGAGTATCGGTTGAGATGGTGTTATTCGCATGCCTACGCAATCCCATCAATTCAGGTGCTTTTTCCTCTATAAAATAGCTTACCTCAATGGGTAATCCAGGATTGAGGATGTCATCTTCGAGTTCGTCGAGATCAACATCTAATCCAGAGTCAAGTACGCGATTCAGATTTGTATTGTTGTAGGGGAGATGCCAGCATTTATAGGTCTTGCTGTACTTACGATGTGGTAGTTCTTTAACCTCGCTGATTAGAGCGCTATCATATTTAAAGAACAGACCTAAACGATCTTTTCCTCGATGATGTATTTTACGAAGTTTAATCATACTCTCTAGTCGATGTCCAATCTGCTCGTTATTATAAGCTTTCGGCCACAAGAACAAAAATACTACCAATATTTCTATTGACTGTTCTAATGATCGTGCAGATCATTAGTATTTCATATATATTAATTCTATGAATTTGATATTTCGCATGATCCTACTGTTGATAACCTCGTGCCTGTTGAGCTGCGAGTCTGCTAATAACCCTAATCTCCCGCCCGTTGATGCTCAAGGATTGTTTTGGTTTGGAGAAGAGTCTTCGGATGATGACACTTTACCAGATCATATTGATCCTAAGGCTGTACTGTGTTTTGGAAAAGGTCTAAAAGTAGGTAGGTGCATAAGTAGTCAACTGAGTGAGGGTAGATGTCTTGGCCTTTCTAAGTTTAACAAGAAAGTCATTGCGATAGAGGTTCCGTGTGATGTGATGTCACGTGACTCCTTGGAACTGCCACCGTTAAATTGAGAGATAGGACGGTTACAAATTGACTGGCAATGTATTACCAGGTCTACTCGGTAACGCAGTATGGCCGCATAAGATCTCAACTTAACATAACGTAAATTATAGGCGTAACTAATTGATAATCAATTCATTATAATTCAGCATCACTATAAAACTATTAAACCACATAATAGCTTATGGGACTCAAACCAGGACCTAAAAGAAAGGCAAAGTCGACAGGAAAGCCAGATAAACGGCAACGTGACAATAAAAACACACCCGGTAATACTCCTTCATTAAAGCCATCAACGTCTACAAAGCCTAAGAATAAATAAGAGCGACTCTTACTTTTGTATATCAAGGAAGGCAGACTAAGTCTTCACGTCCACAAAGTAGCACTATACGTATACCAATACACCCCATACCTACATCATTGCCAGTAGTTGTTAAATCTGGATTGACTGCTCCTTAATTGTCATCTGAATGACTATTTTAGGTTCACCGACTAAAACCTACAACCTATGAGAACTGCAATTTCGATATCCCCGATCGTTCAGATAATTCTACGCATCCTATTTATATGTTCAATGATGACCACCTTAGCGTATGCCCAACCTACGGAGTTGAGCTACACTGGAGGAGTTCCATCACTTTACACAGGCCATAGTCCTGAGTCATCTGGATTGACATCTACTATTACTAATAATGAGGATTTATATAGCGGTGCACTAAGTGTCTCTGTACCTCTTTATACCCTTCAGGACTTAGATTTTCAGATTCCAATAGTTCTAACTCACAACACACAAGGAGTTAAGGTTAATGACCATCCTGGATCTGTAGGTATGAATAACTCTCTTTCAGCACATGCCTCTATATCTGTTGTAACTAATGGATTACCAGATGATCTCAAAACTCTGAAAATTGGAACCGGTATTGGCGCACCTTTCAGTAATCCGAGTACTCCTGGTTATTTCTATAATGGCGCTGTACTAAACTCTAATGACTGGGCGTCTCCATCTTCAATCGTTAGTGCAGAAGGTGATTTACTTCAGTCGAACCTTAATCCAATAGTTGTATACCCTACATATTATAATGATTTGGAGCCGGATCGTTATATCTACAATATTTTCGGGCAATCTGGCGAGTTCTACTATGCCCAAGATGGACAATTCTATGACCTAAAAGGAAACTTTGAGGTCCGTCCAATTCTCGTTAACAGACAATTTTCTTATCCTCCACATAATATCCAAAATATAGTAGTCGCAGAGAGCTATCAATTTTCTTCTATTGGAGGTTTTCAGCTTATTAGTTCGGATGGTATGCAATATGAATTCGCTTTGGCAGAATACAGTTATGATTTTTTCGAACTTAGCTTTAATAACAGAACCCTATCTACATTACATTTAACAAAGATCACTGATTTAAATACTGGTAAAGAAGTCACTTTGGATTATGAGCAGAAAGACTTTACCAGTAACTTTACAGGCTACCAGCACTATCGTTTTGACGATCAAGCTACTGGTTATTTTCTCACTGATCCCCACTTTAGATTATCAGGCCGACTGTTTAACCCTTTCTATCTTACTAGTATAAATTCACCTAATTATCGTATTAATTTTAACCATAATGAAACTCAACAGCTAACTTATCCATATGACATAGTTGTAGGTGTGTATGCATCGAATGTGCAGTCATTCATAAATGATAATTCTGGGGCACCATTTAATGTAACTCCTGTACTTCAACATTTTTTCAACTTGTCGGGAACCTCACCTACGGAACAGGAATTGGAGAATCATCTTAAGTGGCACAAGCTTGACAATATAGAGGTCTTTTTTAAATCAGGAATGGATTCTACACTGATACATACCTATGACTTCAATTATAATGACGACCCTGCAGAAAAACTAAGATTAGAATCATTTGGAAGAAAGGATATACCACTTTACGAGATGACATATAATGGATTGGATAGTATCCCTCTAGCATATGCAATTGGAATTTCATATGAGGATCATGAAGGCTTTTATAACCTTAGACAGTATCCGAACTTTACCTTGAATTCTCCCAATTCTGCTTTTCAAGGATTTAAGCAATTTAGAGATCCGGTTTTTGAATGGGCACATGCAGGATCATTAAAATCTTTAACAATGCCTACTGGAGCTCGTTATGAATACGCTTATGATTCAATGACCTATCAATCAAAGCACATATATGATACGAATACAAATAGCATTAGGACTATAAGTGAGAATGGTACTGGTTGCGGACTTAGGCTTAAATCGAAGACACTCATATTACCAGATGGTAAGAGAGAACCAATTCATTATGAATATTCTGATGGTGTACTCTATGATGAACCAGTTTATTATTCGGAGTATACACATACGAATGTTTCAGGGTCTCAAACATTTAACTTTCAAACCTTCAGCACCCAATCAGTTATTGGTATTCCAGATAATTATGAGCGCAATGTATCTTATGGAAAGACAAAGATCATATATCCAGATAATGGTTCAGAAGAGTTCATTTACCATGGTGTAAATCAAGATCCAGATGAGGAATTTCTATTTAACACACAATCAAATGCATCTAATGAATTAAGATTTGTTGATCAATCGAACCAGAGAGGCTTAGTCCGAAGTAAGCGTGTATATGATGAGAGTCAAAATCTTTTGATTCGTGAGGATTATGAGTATGGATCATTCAACGATTCAATTCCGGAAATAAGAGCGATCAGAATAAATTTTACGCCGAATCCAAGAATCATGGATGCCTACGCATATACGATTCCTTCGCCCCGTCGTCGAGTAAACGTAGAGCGCACAGAGGCATATTTCGATAACTCCGCTCAACCTGTCGTTAGAACCGACACAATGAGATATGGAGAGTTTGGCAATTTTTCCTCCTCATTAGTTTTGCCAACTGAAGCGTCATATAGAAACTCAGATGATATCCTATACACGACTAAATCAACCTATCTTGACGAGTATCCAGACGATGATATTAAGATTGCCTTAGTGGCTAATATGCAATGGCAACCTTGGAAGGTTGAACAATTTGCGAATTATGGAGATGGTAATGTTCTCATAGATGGATTTCAAAATGATATCAAAGCTTTTAGCTTTGTTACTGGTGACGTGATGGATGTTCCTAACCTAATTGGTCTATGTCCTGTCCATACAAATAAACACCTTAGATATGAAGTTACTTGGGATGAAAATGATAATTATTCGATAGACACTGCGTTGCAATACACAATCCCAAAGTATGATTACAGTCTTGTAGATGGAATTATTAGTACACGACCTGCTGAAGTGCAATTCAACGGATGGAATGATAGTAAATACTACAAGTGGAGCCCATCTGCAAGGCTATTACAAGATAGCTTCATAAACTATGTATCCACATGGGAGTATTTTCCCACCAATAATCAGCTAAGTAAGAAAACTTATGTTGATGGCACATCCATGTCTTACACCTACGATAATCTCCAACGGTTAAGTTCCCAGGTTCATGATCAATGTGGATGGTCGACCTATTATGAATACCATTATGCAGATGGGCTTGATGATGACAATTTTGTAAAGGACTCTACATATTACCCTCAGCTTGGTTTGAGCCCAGGGCATATTGTCAATAAGTCTATTATGGATGGCGCTAATCGCCCACAGCAGATAGTAAGGCTTTATCAATCTCCTGATAACGCAAGTCAACATATTGCTCAACAAACAATTGTCTATGATACTATAGGCCGTCCAGAACGACTATACGAACCATTCCTGACATCTGATCCATCGTTTCATTTAGGTAATCAGACCGATTTTACAGAGACCTATTATGAAGCAAGCCCACTACAACGGGTAGACTCTGTTAGATCACCTCAGTGGTATAGCACTCACTTCGTGCGAGAAGTAAATCAAAATAGTGATATGATAGTGGACTATCATAACCTCGATGGTTATGATCCATCTACCCTCTATAAGTCTACGGCCATAGATCCTAATGGCAATCGTCAATCAACATATGCGGATATCAGAGGACTTGAAGTTGCCAGATCACAGGGCAACCCCGATAAATCACAAGTACATACTACCCATACTGCCTATGACCCCAAGGGTCGAGCAATCCATATATACCCACATAACATATCTATCAGTAGTCCAGGAGCGTACAATTATGATTACTA
Source organism: uncultured Saprospiraceae bacterium (assembly GCA_964489125.1). Taxonomy (GTDB): domain Bacteria; phylum Bacteroidota; class Bacteroidia; order Chitinophagales; family Saprospiraceae; genus GYS-P2D. The sequence continues at coordinate 35,626 of CAZAXY010000009.1, read as the reverse complement.
CGGTAATGATAACATTGCTGTGCGAGATCTGGCTGATGCCGATCCTATAAGATACGTATATAATGAGCGGGACTTCTTAGCCTATCAACAGGATGGTATGCAATCTGATAGTAGCAGGTGGTGGGGCGTTCAATATGATGAGTACGGCAATGTCTCCGCTGAAGGTTTCTATGATCAATCTCCAGCAGACAACGAGTCTTTTGCTCAGGCAAACATTACTGATGAGCTAATAATTAATGACTATGGAGTGCAAGGAATTGTCACTGGTAAAGTCACGAATCATAGGAGCAGATTTCTTAAGACGGATGAAGATTACGTGATTGATTATTTCTATGATAACTGTGGTAGGCCAAGAGAAATATCTAATACCATTTTTAATCAATCTGTATCGTTCTTAACGTATTCAGAGACACCCACCTATGATAACAACAGCAATATTATAGAGAATCAAGTCGTATTCAGAAATGGAGATCAAGATATTAATCGCTACCATAAATACTATGAGTATGACTATGCAAATAGATTAATAGAAGAGCTTATTGCGCTTAATGGCAAGCCTCCTTTACCATTATCCTCAATGCGTTATACGGCTAAAGAGCAAATCGCCGAGAGAGGCCTTGGAGGCTTCTTGCCAATTAACTATCAATATCTACCCAATCGGTTTCTGACGAATATCAACAGTCGTGTGTTCTCTCAGCAACTATTTTATGATCAACCTTTTGACAATAGTGCTATCACACGACGCAATGGCGATATATCTACACAGGTATGGAGTCATATAGGCGGAGATACGTCACTATATCATTATGAGTATGACTTTAAAAATCAAATCACCTCAGCAGACTATTATAATCCATCTGATCCATCTCAAGACGGCTCTTATAGCTCGGATTATAGCTATGATCCATTAGGCAACTTACTTACTATCAATCGCAATGGACCGACAACAAACAAGTCATCCCAGCTGATGGATCAGTTATCATTTACCATCGCTCCAAACAGCAACAAAATAATCTCAGTACAGGAGTTAGGTAATGAGAGCGAGGGATTCAGGGCAACCTCAAATAAGAACAATATCAACTACACCTACGATAGCAATGGAAATATCATAGGAGATCCGGCACGAGGTGTCACCAATACGATGAACCACTTTAATAAGGCTAATCGAATCTTACAGGATGAGGACAACTATATCGATTATTATTACGATGCGGATGGCATTTTGCATCGGAAAAAAATAGTGGAGAACGGACAGATAGTTCAGACCAGAGATTATCTCAGGGATATAGAGATGATAGATGGAGATCTTGACATGATCCATTTTTCAGATGGATTTCTTCGGTATCGTGAAGGGTTGACGTATGAAGAGGATCTTATACTTACTGGTGAAGAATTTCAGGACAGCATACATCTGGCAGAAGAAATAAGCTCTACCCGTGATGTTATGGAGGGAGCAGAGGTAAGCTATCTGGCAGATAGTTCGATTATCATGTCATTTGATTTTGAGGTAGACACCTCAGCAGAGTTCACAGCCCGTATAACACCCGGAACAGAGAGTCATGCAGATTGGATCGTTACCTATGTATTACGGGATCATTTAGGCAATACTCGAGCTGTCGTATCTGATGACAACCTTGATGGGGCTATTGATACCAGTGAAATGTACCAATTCAGCAACTACTATCCATTTGGAGCAGAGCATGCCAGTAGTCAGACAGGATCATACGCTTATAGGTATAATGGTAAGGAGAAAGAACTTGGACTTGATCTCGGACTACTGAGATTTGAGGCAAGAGACATGGATCCATGGATTGGGAGATTTAGAGGTGTTGATCCAATAAGTGATGCATTCTCCCACGTAAGCCCGTATAACTACGCTGAGAATCGTGTCCCGAATGGTATAGATTTATGGGGTTTGCAATTTGTACCTCAATTTGATCTTAATCTCAATAATGGATTTAGCTCTGAGGAGAAGGCAGAATTTAGAAAGGGAGTCATGCAAGCATCGAGCATTGCAACTCCAATCCTTGCTGAAACTGCCGCGGGATTTACACCAGCGGGTGTTGCTTTGGATGCCAGGGATTTTCGTCAGTCTGCAGGTAATGGCGATGGTTTGGGGATGACCCTATCAGGTATCGGGTTTGTGCCTGGGATTGGAGATTTGTTCAAAGGAATTGGTAAAGGGTTTATGAAATTATTTAAGAGAGGATCAGATCTTTCTAACCCAGTTCCCGATCAATTGTCGAGAGCTATACCTTCTGGAGATTTTGAAATACTGAGTTTAGGAAGGCCTACAGATAGTGATGTTTTTGTTACAGGAGCAGACGATATTAATAATTTAAATGCGAATCAAATAAGCCAAAGGCTAACGATACCAGCTAGTGACACAGGATTTGACGTACTAACGTTTAAAACACCGAAAGAAGGCGTCGCAAGCCCTTTTAATAGATCTGATATTGGTTTTATTAATGGAGGTAGGACGGCTGGGGGAGCACGTGAATTTATTTTGCCCAATTTAAGAATTGAAGATTTAATAGATTTATCAATCACACATCAAAAATGATAAGGATGAAAGATATAATTCGAGATATAAATAAAATTGAAACAAAAATAAGGACACTAAAGAAAGTGGGTTCTAATAGTGCAACATGGGAAGTCTATTACTTAAATACAGAAAATGATCAAAAGTGGGTCAAAGAATACCCTAATTCAGCACATCATGGAGGAGGAAGCCCCATTTTAAGAAAAGTAGCAGAATTTCCTAGGTATGACTTAGAAACAAAGAATATATACATATCTGCGGAGGCACATATGAAATTAAGTAAGCTTCAAGTTGCTGATAATTGCTCCAACCTCGACTCAAGATATTATTTTGACGACTTGACAGGAGAAAAGTGGATAAAGGAGTATTTTTCGAGTTTAGAAACTGATGGAATCTTAACAATCAAGTTGACACGAATTAGTGAATATCCTTGGGAGTGATTGTAGACCGCTTGAATGGAGGCCTGAAATATTATGATTAGGTTTTCCACGACTATTTTGATGATTTTCTGTTTAGTTAGGTGTCTTGACTACGCTGAACCAGAAGGTTACATTCTTCCTGACAACTATCAAGGGGTAGTTGTAGTCGTCTTTGGGATAGTAGATGGACAAGAAATGAACTATGTAAATAGACGCAGACAATACATTATCCCGGAGAATGGCATACTATACACACAATTCAAAAACGTCAGTGGAATATTGGACAGAAGATTCCTGTTTTCGACCGATAAAACGAAATTGATTACACGTGCTCTTGGTCATGAAGACTTGGATTCTACTCAGTTTTATGTTTTTGATATGATAGATGGGGCATTTAGCTCAAGTTTTGATAGCACCGAGACAAGTTATTCATCAGATGATTTGAATCCCAACAGGATAGAAGTAAATTATTATACTATCGGAAAAGGGGCGGTCGACAAAGGAGAATTAAGAGTAATTGGCAAGGCTAAAACAGATTATGTTATTGATTCTTTCCCCAAAAAAATAGTTGATTTTTTGGAGTTTGACTTTCAAGCAGAATATTAAGCCATTATGAATGAGGATCTGTACAAGGTCTACGACCACATAAAAAACCGAAGAGATTTTGAGAAATTCTTGGAGTTATTGTACGAGGACTTTAAAAACAACAAAAATGATTGGGAAAACTTAACCCTTGATCATTTCTTAGAATCTTTGTACGCAAGTAATCAGGACACAACTGATAAGCAGAATTTGGAGCAACCTACTTGGAAGCTTTTTGCAGATTTATTACTGACGGCAAAAGTGTATGAATAGAAATATAATAGACCTTCACTGAGTGGTAGTATCAATGTCAGTTAGCATAAAAGGGATCCTATATAGGGTTATGGATAATGGTAACAGATTAGATGTCCCGTGGTGGGTCAATTAATAGAAATGAGAAAGCAAGTAAAAATCGTTCATTTCAGGACTGAAGACCAACAGCGAATTAGATTCGTTCGAGTCCTGTCCAAGTATAACGAGGACATTGGGCTACGGAAGGCAAAAAGACTATTAGATGAGATGCTCAGAGGCAGACCTATAATTTATGACCTTAACGACTTTGATCTGAACAAATTTATTAGTGCCCTGGAAGGGATGGATATTTACTTTGAGGTTTTAAATGACTCAGATATTCTACAATGAATCAAGGTCAAACATAAACTCATGAGAAAGCAAGAAGAACTGTTGTATGATCAAAGAAAGGTTATAACCGATAAGGCTGAATTTGAAAGATTCTTGTGGTTATTGCTCCAAGATTATAAAGACAATGTTGAGAGTTGGGAAAATGCTAATTTGAAAGATTTCATCGAAGCTATTTTGGCTTATACCGAAGATTTAGAAGGATATTATAAGAACAACAATATTAAGCATGATTTTAAACAATCCGCTCTTTGAAGTGTGTCACTTCAAAGTCATATTCAATCTGATTATTGCAGTTTATCCGCTATCCTAAGTTTGTTGCCACAGCATAACAATTGACCGCTGTTCGAATGTCTGAGACTTCGAACTGATATTATCATTTAGCGAAAGCCACTTTAGTTCAACCCGCTGTTCGAGGTCTGTGACCTCGAGCCAATATAAATTAAGCGTAAGCCTTACGAGTTTTAGCGTCTCTTATGTAAGTATCCATGAGATCAAATAGGGTTTGCTTTTTCTTTTCTTCGAGCTGCTCGAGATCTTCGAGACGTTGCAAAGTTTTCTTATCAAAAGAAGCGTTCTGACCTTCACCTACGAGGAAGTCGAGCGTCACACCAAAAGCATCCGCTATTTTCTTTGCGACTTCTAAAGAAGGTATAGCATCCCCTCTTTCATACTTACCTATCATGACATGAGAGACATTGGCTTTTTCTGCGACTTCATTCTGAGACCAACCATTATCACTGCGTAAACTGGCTATGATTCTACCTGTCTTCATGTCTAAAAGGATATAAAATGATACAATAAATACTATTAGATGCAAAAGTATGTAACTAATAGGTAAAATAAAATCCAATACTTTACATAGTGCATGAAACCAAAGGCTATATTTGTGTCCGATAGTTACAATAGGAAGAAAATAGACTTTAACACTTACGCTATGGAAATCACCGAAATCAAGTCTTCATTACAGCTTGAGACTGTGCTTCAGCATTATAATCTTAAGCCAGATGCGAACAACCGCCTCTGTTGCCCTTGGCACGATGACAAGACTCCAAGCCTACAGCTATATCTTAAGACCAATACTTGGACCTGCTTCAGCAGTAACTGCACTGCAGGTAGTGGTGATGTGATCGACTTCGTGATGAGGATGGAGAAAGGCACGAAGCATGAAGCACTTGTGAAGTGCAAGGAGCTAATCGGTTCAGCTCCTAAACCCTCTGCGAAACCAAAACCGAGCACCAAAACTATCAGTGATGATCTAAGCCGCATAACGGTGTTGAGCAAGTTTTATAATGGTCGTAAGAATACTTTTAAGAGAAGCGAAGATGCGAGAGCCTATGCGCTTAGTAGAGGTCTGCCCTATGATGGTGAGCACTTTTTATACATGGGTAAGGTGAAAGATCTGCGCTGGACAGGCGAGTTACGAGATAGCATTATAGCCTTGGGCATCCAGATTTTCAAGAGGTGCTTGCTGTTTGCGATGCGCAATGAGTCAGGTCAAATAGTTAATCTCTACGGCCGTAGCATTTTTGGAGATAAAGGCTCGAAACATTATTATCTAAAAGGGAAGTTACAAGGATTATATCCTCGGTGGCCAAGCAAGCAGACCCAGCGATTGATCTTGTGTGAGAGTCATATCGATACGGTAACGGTATTGAGTTATGTGAGCAGTCTATCAGATGGAGAGATGGGTATGGCATGGCAGTGTCTCAGTCTGTATGGCACTAATGGGTTTACGGCAGATCATATAGAATCTATCGGACAGTTGGAGCAGTTGGAGGAAGTGGTCTTGTTTTTAGATGGAGATGCTGCAGGGCAAGAGGCAATTAGGAAGCTGTCCCATAAGATCAGAGACATCAGCACGGATATAAGAGTGAGTTATGTTGCCACTCCTGAGGGCGACGACCCTAACAGCCTTATAGTCAAAACCAAAGAGTCAGAGCGCAGTACGGTACTAACTGAGTTGATAGAGAAAAGGAAAGAGTTGATTTTTTCTTCATCTGAGAGTTCAATTGAAGAAAGTAAAGCAGGTGGTCAAGCAAATAACACAGAACTCCCTTGGGATGAGGGCATCGAGTCCAACAGGCAAGCAGTAACGGATCGAGGGCAGCTACATACCGATCATGCGGAGCTATTAGTATACACCTACGGACGCTTGCAGATTAGTCTATTAGGAGGTATCAAAGTGACAGGATTAGACAGGATGCGAGTAACAGTAAAGGTGGAGCGTAGGGGCTCATCTATACACTTGCCGATACGTCATAGCTTGGACCTGTATCATGCTAAGCAAGTAGATCAGTTGGCGGTGATGATTAGCGATCAGCTGGATATGGCCAAAGGGCAGATCGAGTTGCTATTAAGCTATATGACGAGCGCCTTAGAGAGCTATAGAGCCAAGCGGTTAGACCTCTTAAAACCTAAGCAGCCCGTAGGTTATGAGATGAGCGTCTCAGCTCGCAATACGGCTATCCAATACTTAAAGAGCGGTTCGCTATGGGATAGGACTATTGAGGACATTGCAGAGACAGGCATCATTGGAGAACGCAGCAATGCCTTGATAGCATACATGGCTTACACGTCTCGCAAGCGAGAGAAGCCCTTGCACATCATGTGTTTAGGCGCATCAGGAACAGGCAAGACGTATCTACAAGAGAAGATTGGCGCACTCATCCCGGACGAAGAGAAGATCGAGATCACCAGCCTCAGCGATAATGCACTATACTACTTTGGGCGTACAGAATTGAAGCATAAGTTGATACTGATAGAAGATTTAGACGGAGCGGAGAATGTGCTCTATCCTCTGCGAGAGCTGCAGAGTAAGCGACGGATCAGCAAGACGGTCACCACCAAGGATAACAAGGGCAATCTTAAAACGCTCAATCTCACTGTAGAAGGTCCTGTAAGTGTAAGTGGTTGCACTACTCGAGAGCGCATCTATGAGGACAATGCCAACAGATGTATCTTACTATATATCGATGATAGCAAAGCACAAGATCGGCGGATCATGGACTATCAGCGCAAAGCCTCTGCAGGAGTGATTAGCACGGTAGTACAAGAGCGTAAAAAGTTCTTACTGCAAGATGTGCAGCGAGTATTACGCCCCATAAAAGTGATCAATCCTTATGCCGAGTACATTGATCTACCACCAGAGGTATTTAAACCAAGGCGTACTTTATTAATCTTGTTGAGCTTCATAGAGACGGTGACTTACTACCATCAGTATCAGCGAAAAGTACATACAAATCAGTATACAGGCGGTCAATATATCAAGAGTACGATTAAGGATATAGAGCTAAGTTTTGAGTTAATGCAGCCTGTGTTGTTTGCTAAGAGTGATGAGCTGAGCAAAGGTTGTCGGCGGTTCTTAGAGCGGCTCAAGTCGGTTATCGGCCAAGGAAGTAGCTTCTATAGTCAGGACATCCGCAGACAATTTAGACTGTCATCGAGTACCGTACACCGCTACATCCGAGAGCTTAAGAATAATGGCTACATCCGATACAAGGGAGGTAACAGGCAGCAGGGCTATGAGTACAAGATTAACGACTATGATGAGTATACACAGTTGCGGTCTGCCATAGATGATCGACTGCAACAAATCATAGAGGATATTAAAAATGGTATACCAGAAGTATCCCACAGGCAAAATGGGATAAACAAGTCACAGACTATCAAGGCATTAGCCTAAGTATCCCAGTATCCCAGGAGGTATGTATATAGAGATTTTATGAGTGAGGTGATAATACGGACGGTACAGTACCAAGAAATGATCGCAGGATTTACAGAATGGCGCAAGTTGTTGGGTGCGGGATTGTCAGAACAAAAGCAGTCTACAACCAACATCAATCAAGTCTTGCACTACGCAGAGCAGCAAGGAGTAACAAGCATAAAAGACTTGAACTCTCAACTCTTCAATAGCTACATATTATTCTTAGAACATCGACCGAATATGAGAAGAGCTGGCGGCGTCTCCTTAGCTTATGTGAATACACAGATTAGTACGATCAATAAGTTCTGCCAATACCTATGGGCCGTACACGAGATACATATCCATTGTAGAGTAGACTACAGGGTAAAGAGTGCGCCTAAGAGACTTGTTCTAACTCGGATAGAAGTAGCGCATCTATATGATGCAGTAAGCTCGGGTTATGAAGTGTTACAATTAAGAGATCAGGCTTTGTTGAGTTTATATTATGGTTGTGGCTTAAGGCGTAGCGAAGGTGTATCTGTGAATATAGAGGACATCGATCTTGATAATAGAACGCTGCTTGTCAGGCAAGCCAAGGGCTATCAGCAGCGCTATGTACCCTTCACTGAAAAGGTGGCAGATCACTTTGAAGAATACTTGCACTACGGCAGACTACAGTTAGACAGAGACAAAGAGCCTCATGCTTTTTTGCTCTCATTGACAGGTAACAGACTGTCTGGCCAAGGAGCTTATGAGGTTCTCAAACGACTGAGAAAAGTATGTGGACATGATAAGTTAAGAGGTAAAGAACCAGGACTGCACAGCTTGCGGCATAGCATAGCCACACACTTGTTATCATCAGGCTTGCCGATGCATCAAATCGCAGAGTTCTTAGGCCATCAATCATTAGAATCTACACAGATATATACACACTTAACACATGAGCTTTGAGAGCTACCTGAGACATCAGAAGCGGATGGCCATCACTACAGCCCATCGCTATGCTTTAGAAGCAAAGGCCTTTAGATCATGGATGGATAATAAAGGCTTGATAGCTGAGCAGGTGAGTTACAATGATATGATGCTTTACATCAAAGACGCTCGTAAAGCAGGGAATAGTCAGAATACCTTATGCAGAAAGATCAGGGGGGTAAAGTATTGGTTTGATTACAGATATATAGAGCCTAATCCCTGTGATAATATATCACTCGCATCGAGACCTGAGCCATTGCCATCACCATTATTAAGCAGAACGGAGATAGAAGAGCTTTATGAGCTCTATCCATCTCTGACAGATGGGCAGAAGAGAGATAAAGTCATGTTAGGGGTGCTATGCTTCCAAGGTGTGACGACAGGTGAGCTTACAAGATTAGTTATAGATGACATCTATCTTAAAACGCAATATATCAGAGTGAAAGGAGGTCGGTGGAGTGCGAGTAGATCCATCAAGATAGATCCTATCCAATATGAATTATTAGTCAACTATATTGATGAAGTTAGAGAGCATATATTGAAAGGTAAAGAGTCTGATTTATTCTGTGTCCATCAGGGCAAGAATGAATCTCCTGAAGATCTGAAAAACTACATGTACAAACTGACAACTAACATCACAGAAGTCTATCCGAAGTGTAAGAATGCATTACAGATTAGAGCCAGTGTGATTGTAAATTGGCTCAAGACTCACAACATAAGAGAGGTACAATACTTGGCTGGCCATAAGCATATAACGGCTACCGAACGCTACAAAAAAGGCAATATCCAAGACCTACAGAAAGGAGTGGATCAATATCACCCGTTGAGGTAAAATCAGTGTAGGGCTGTTGAGACAGGAATTATATCGATGCTAAAAACGTTAACTTTATGAATACAATGATTACATCAATGGAAGGAATATTATATCTAACGGATGAGCAAAACGAGAAGAAATATGTTCAGATAGACTTGGAAAAACATGGGCAAGTCGTAGAAGATATTTTAGACAGCTTAACTATAGAGTCCAGAAAAGGAGAAGAATCACACCCAATAGAAGAGGTATTGTCAGAGCTTAAGAACAAGGGCAATCTGGGCAAATATGTATAAAGTAGAGATTGTAAAATCTGCTATTAAAGAGCTTGCAAGATTACCTAAGAAAGAAGCAATACGCATTACCGAAAAGATCAGTGAATTAAAGGAAAACCCAAGACCCAAAGGCTGCGCCAAGCTATCTGGCAGCAAAGATGAATATAGAATTAGAATGGGTAACTATAGGGTTCTGTACACCATACAAGATAACATCTTAGTGGTTAAAGTTTTTAAGATTGGAAATCGTAAGGATGTTTATTCATAGCCCGCTCCTATCGTCGCAGAATCCTTTATTAGCACAGCTACTCCGCTTTGCTCTATAGCTGTTGCAGTAGAGCGGCGTTCGTCGGGCCTGCCTCGCCGTCAGGCTGGTTCGCTTGTACACATACTGCGCCAGAGATCACGCTGCTGGCGTGAGTCTCACAGGAGCCTCCTTCGTCAGCCCCTTTGTCACAGTATGCATCTGCGCTCAGCTCCTCACCTATAGCTACTCTGTCTCACATAGCACAGCCAAAGGCAGAGCTATATGATCCACCGCTATAGATAGTATGGCGGACTGCGTGACTCAGTCGGCTGCGAGGATGAGCTATTTATCTTCAATTGAAATATAAATAGGTATAGCTCATCCTCTTGTGTGTACCACATCCAGACAGGCGATATACATCGCTATTCCTGTCTACCTCCTTCGTATCCGCAGTCGCCCGCCTCGCCAAAGGCGGGTCCGCCCCCTCCAAGCCAAGCGCTCAGCTCAAGGCTGTTCTACTGCATCAGTTCGGATAGCTGCCGCCCTTCGGTTGGCTCCTCATTTTTGCTTGTTAAGTGTGAAAACATACCTGCTTAATGACCTCATTCCTCTTATCACTTAACAATCAAAAATCGAGGTCAGCAGGGATACTGCCCGCCACGGCGAGGCAGGCTAAGGGACGGCTGCGGAGTCCCTTATGCACTTTTGAGGTTGGTGTTGCTATGGGTCATAATGCCCTGGCGTATATGTGGCGTTGCGACATAGGAGGCATGACATCATCATACTGAATTATGACTCGTAGCAGCACACCGCTTTTTTTCTTCAATTGAAGCGCTCTTCAACTGAAATAATAAGGATTAACTTAGTGGTAATGGGTTGCTTGAAATTGGAGCATATAGGCCAAAAATGGACACCGCTAAAAGTGGTGCATAGAGCTTTGGGCAGTATCGAAAAAGGGCATGTAAACCGTTTAGTTCTCAAAGACCATTTAGGCTCTGTAAGGGTTGAGTTCAAAGATGATGGCTCAGGTACTGCAATACCTACTAATGTCACTAACTATTATCCGTTTGGAGGAGCATGGGAGTCATCGGCAGAATCAGATACACGAAACAATTATGACCGTTTGGGAGGTGAGCGAATTAGGTCATTTGATTTAGATTATTATCGTCACCCTTTTAGAGAGTATGATCCGTGGATAGGGAGATGGACAAGTCCTGATATGCTCAGTGATTGGGCTCCTGATTGGAATCCGTATCGATTTGGATTTAATAACCCCACAACATATATAGACCCCTTAGGTCTTTTTGAATCTCGTAAAGAAGCGAGAAAGTTTAGAAGAGACAAAGATGTAAGTGGTAGGATAAGAAAAGCAGATGATGGCTCATTTTATATAGATGGTCGAAGAGATCAAAAAGGACAGCAGTTCGCCTTTGGCGGCACGGGTACAGGTTTTGATGGAGATGAGAGTTTGACCCAAAGACCAATATTTAGAGATCAAATGAGACCTTATGAGCCTAATTTTTTCGAACAATTTAGAGATAGAAACTTAGCGACTGGTGCAATATTTGGAATAGCCGATAATATCTCAATTACACTTCAAACCTTAAATCCTTTGGATACGAGAGTGCAAAGCCTAACTGGCGAATTTATAGTAAGAAACACTGATCGTCAAATGGCTTTAGTCAACACTACGGCTACATTTCTTCCAGTAGCACGAGGAACAAAGGCTGTCGCTTCTGTGGCTCCGAGTTCTTCAATTTTACCTCGATTGAATACTGCTCAATTTAGCCAAATGTTTAAAGGTTCATTTGTGCCAAGATTAGCACCTGCGTTAAGGGGGAAATTAAACCGGATATTTAATTTTGGGAGCTCTCAAGGGAATAAACTCTTGAATAACGGAAGTGCTGTCTTAAATTCAAGTAAAGCAGCAGGTGCCACTCTTGTTCCAGAATCAAATTAAATATGGGAGATTTACTTGGAATACTATTTGGGCGAGTCCTATTTGAATATGTAGGAAAATCTGTACTGCATCTGTATTTTAAACTATTCAATGATGAAAAGACTAAGGAATGGTTAGAGAAACCAGAAGATGAAATGTCAGGATTGTCTGGTGGTTGCTTTGTTAGTATAATTGGAGCAATAACACTTATCGGCGGATTTATATTGGTTGGAAGTATAATAAATTACTTTTTCTATTGACTAGCCGCTGACCATAGCTTTCTGCTTATGTATATGAAAGAGTCAATAGCCTTCCGCTCTTTGAAGTGTGTCACTTCAAAGTCATATTCAATCTGATTATTGCAGTTTATCCGCTATCCTAAGTTTGTTGCCACAGCATAACAATTGACCGCTGTTCGAATGTCTGAGACTTCGAACTGATATTATCATTTAGCGAAAGCCACTTTAGTTCAACCCGCTGTTCGAGGTCTGTGACCTCGAGCCAATATAAATTAAGCGTAAGCCTTACGAGTTTTAGCGTCTCTTATGTAAGTATCCATGAGATCAAATAGGGTTTGCTTTTTCTTTTCTTCGAGCTGCTCGAGATCTTCGAGACGTTGCAAAGTTTTCTTATCAAAAGAAGCGTTCTGACCTTCACCTACGAGGAAGTCGAGCGTCACACCAAAAGCATCCGCTATTTTCTTTGCGACTTCTAAAGAAGGTATAGCATCCCCTCTTTCATACTTACCTATCATGACATGAGAGACATTGGCTTTTTCTGCGACTTCATTCTGAGACCAACCATTATCACTGCGTAAACTGGCTATGATTCTACCTGTCTTCATGTCTAAAAGGATATAAAATGATACAATAAATACTATTAGATGCAAAAGTATGTAACTAATAGGTAAAATAAAATCCAATACTTTACATAGTGCATGAAACCAAAGGCTATATTTGTGTCCGATAGTTACAATAGGAAGAAAATAGACTTTAACACTTACGCTATGGAAATCACCGAAATCAAGTCTTCATTACAGCTTGAGACTGTGCTTCAGCATTATAATCTTAAGCCAGATGCGAACAACCGCCTCTGTTGCCCTTGGCACGATGACAAGACTCCAAGCCTACAGCTATATCTTAAGACCAATACTTGGACCTGCTTCAGCAGTAACTGCACTGCAGGTAGTGGTGATGTGATCGACTTCGTGATGAGGATGGAGAAAGGCACGAAGCATGAAGCACTTGTGAAGTGCAAGGAGCTAATCGGTTCAGCTCCTAAACCCTCTGCGAAACCAAAACCGAGCACCAAAACTATCAGTGATGATCTAAGCCGCATAACGGTGTTGAGCAAGTTTTATAATGGTCGTAAGAATACTTTTAAGAGAAGCGAAGATGCGAGAGCCTATGCGCTTAGTAGAGGTCTGCCCTATGATGGTGAGCACTTTTTATACATGGGTAAGGTGAAAGATCTGCGCTGGACAGGCGAGTTACGAGATAGCATTATAGCCTTGGGCATCCAGATTTTCAAGAGGTGCTTGCTGTTTGCGATGCGCAATGAGTCAGGTCAAATAGTTAATCTCTACGGCCGTAGCATTTTTGGAGATAAAGGCTCGAAACATTATTATCTAAAAGGGAAGTTACAAGGATTATATCCTCGGTGGCCAAGCAAGCAGACCCAGCGATTGATCTTGTGTGAGAGTCATATCGATACGGTAACGGTATTGAGTTATGTGAGCAGTCTATCAGATGGAGAGATGGGTATGGCATGGCAGTGTCTCAGTCTGTATGGCACTAATGGGTTTACGGCAGATCATATAGAATCTATCGGACAGTTGGAGCAGTTGGAGGAAGTGGTCTTGTTTTTAGATGGAGATGCTGCAGGGCAAGAGGCAATTAGGAAGCTGTCCCATAAGATCAGAGACATCAGCACGGATATAAGAGTGAGTTATGTTGCCACTCCTGAGGGCGACGACCCTAACAGCCTTATAGTCAAAACCAAAGAGTCAGAGCGCAGTACGGTACTAACTGAGTTGATAGAGAAAAGGAAAGAGTTGATTTTTTCTTCATCTGAGAGTTCAATTGAAGAAAGTAAAGCAGGTGGTCAAGCAAATAACACAGAACTCCCTTGGGATGAGGGCATCGAGTCCAACAGGCAAGCAGTAACGGATCGAGGGCAGCTACATACCGATCATGCGGAGCTATTAGTATACACCTACGGACGCTTGCAGATTAGTCTATTAGGAGGTATCAAAGTGACAGGATTAGACAGGATGCGAGTAACAGTAAAGGTGGAGCGTAGGGGCTCATCTATACACTTGCCGATACGTCATAGCTTGGACCTGTATCATGCTAAGCAAGTAGATCAGTTGGCGGTGATGATTAGCGATCAGCTGGATATGGCCAAAGGGCAGATCGAGTTGCTATTAAGCTATATGACGAGCGCCTTAGAGAGCTATAGAGCCAAGCGGTTAGACCTCTTAAAACCTAAGCAGCCCGTAGGTTATGAGATGAGCGTCTCAGCTCGCAATACGGCTATCCAATACTTAAAGAGCGGTTCGCTATGGGATAGGACTATTGAGGACATTGCAGAGACAGGCATCATTGGAGAACGCAGCAATGCCTTGATAGCATACATGGCTTACACGTCTCGCAAGCGAGAGAAGCCCTTGCACATCATGTGTTTAGGCGCATCAGGAACAGGCAAGACGTATCTACAAGAGAAGATTGGCGCACTCATCCCGGACGAAGAGAAGATCGAGATCACCAGCCTCAGCGATAATGCACTATACTACTTTGGGCGTACAGAATTGAAGCATAAGTTGATACTGATAGAAGATTTAGACGGAGCGGAGAATGTGCTCTATCCTCTGCGAGAGCTGCAGAGTAAGCGACGGATCAGCAAGACGGTCACCACCAAGGATAACAAGGGCAATCTTAAAACGCTCAATCTCACTGTAGAAGGTCCTGTAAGTGTAAGTGGTTGCACTACTCGAGAGCGCATCTATGAGGACAATGCCAACAGATGTATCTTACTATATATCGATGATAGCAAAGCACAAGATCGGCGGATCATGGACTATCAGCGCAAAGCCTCTGCAGGAGTGATTAGCACGGTAGTACAAGAGCGTAAAAAGTTCTTACTGCAAGATGTGCAGCGAGTATTACGCCCCATAAAAGTGATCAATCCTTATGCCGAGTACATTGATCTACCACCAGAGGTATTTAAACCAAGGCGTACTTTATTAATCTTGTTGAGCTTCATAGAGACGGTGACTTACTACCATCAGTATCAGCGAAAAGTACATACAAATCAGTATACAGGCGGTCAATATATCAAGAGTACGATTAAGGATATAGAGCTAAGTTTTGAGTTAATGCAGCCTGTGTTGTTTGCTAAGAGTGATGAGCTGAGCAAAGGTTGTCGGCGGTTCTTAGAGCGGCTCAAGTCGGTTATCGGCCAAGGAAGTAGCTTCTATAGTCAGGACATCCGCAGACAATTTAGACTGTCATCGAGTACCGTACACCGCTACATCCGAGAGCTTAAGAATAATGGCTACATCCGATACAAGGGAGGTAACAGGCAGCAGGGCTATGAGTACAAGATTAACGACTATGATGAGTATACACAGTTGCGGTCTGCCATAGATGATCGACTGCAACAAATCATAGAGGATATTAAAAATGGTATACCAGAAGTATCCCACAGGCAAAATGGGATAAACAAGTCACAGACTATCAAGGCATTAGCCTAAGTATCCCAGTATCCCAGGAGGTATGTATATAGAGATTTTATGAGTGAGGTGATAATACGGACGGTACAGTACCAAGAAATGATCGCAGGATTTACAGAATGGCGCAAGTTGTTGGGTGCGGGATTGTCAGAACAAAAGCAGTCTACAACCAACATCAATCAAGTCTTGCACTACGCAGAGCAGCAAGGAGTAACAAGCATAAAAGACTTGAACTCTCAACTCTTCAATAGCTACATATTATTCTTAGAACATCGACCGAATATGAGAAGAGCTGGCGGCGTCTCCTTAGCTTATGTGAATACACAGATTAGTACGATCAATAAGTTCTGCCAATACCTATGGGCCGTACACGAGATACATATCCATTGTAGAGTAGACTACAGGGTAAAGAGTGCGCCTAAGAGACTTGTTCTAACTCGGATAGAAGTAGCGCATCTATATGATGCAGTAAGCTCGGGTTATGAAGTGTTACAATTAAGAGATCAGGCTTTGTTGAGTTTATATTATGGTTGTGGCTTAAGGCGTAGCGAAGGTGTATCTGTGAATATAGAGGACATCGATCTTGATAATAGAACGCTGCTTGTCAGGCAAGCCAAGGGCTATCAGCAGCGCTATGTACCCTTCACTGAAAAGGTGGCAGATCACTTTGAAGAATACTTGCACTACGGCAGACTACAGTTAGACAGAGACAAAGAGCCTCATGCTTTTTTGCTCTCATTGACAGGTAACAGACTGTCTGGCCAAGGAGCTTATGAGGTTCTCAAACGACTGAGAAAAGTATGTGGACATGATAAGTTAAGAGGTAAAGAACCAGGACTGCACAGCTTGCGGCATAGCATAGCCACACACTTGTTATCATCAGGCTTGCCGATGCATCAAATCGCAGAGTTCTTAGGCCATCAATCATTAGAATCTACACAGATATATACACACTTAACACATGAGCTTTGAGAGCTACCTGAGACATCAGAAGCGGATGGCCATCACTACAGCCCATCGCTATGCTTTAGAAGCAAAGGCCTTTAGATCATGGATGGATAATAAAGGCTTGATAGCTGAGCAGGTGAGTTACAATGATATGATGCTTTACATCAAAGACGCTCGTAAAGCAGGGAATAGTCAGAATACCTTATGCAGAAAGATCAGGGGGGTAAAGTATTGGTTTGATTACAGATATATAGAGCCTAATCCCTGTGATAATATATCACTCGCATCGAGACCTGAGCCATTGCCATCACCATTATTAAGCAGAACGGAGATAGAAGAGCTTTATGAGCTCTATCCATCTCTGACAGATGGGCAGAAGAGAGATAAAGTCATGTTAGGGGTGCTATGCTTCCAAGGTGTGACGACAGGTGAGCTTACAAGATTAGTTATAGATGACATCTATCTTAAAACGCAATATATCAGAGTGAAAGGAGGTCGGTGGAGTGCGAGTAGATCCATCAAGATAGATCCTATCCAATATGAATTATTAGTCAACTATATTGATGAAGTTAGAGAGCATATATTGAAAGGTAAAGAGTCTGATTTATTCTGTGTCCATCAGGGCAAGAATGAATCTCCTGAAGATCTGAAAAACTACATGTACAAACTGACAACTAACATCACAGAAGTCTATCCGAAGTGTAAGAATGCATTACAGATTAGAGCCAGTGTGATTGTAAATTGGCTCAAGACTCACAACATAAGAGAGGTACAATACTTGGCTGGCCATAAGCATATAACGGCTACCGAACGCTACAAAAAAGGCAATATCCAAGACCTACAGAAAGGAGTGGATCAATATCACCCGTTGAGGTAAAATCAGTGTAGGGCTGTTGAGACAGGAATTATATCGATGCTAAAAACGTTAACTTTATGAATACAATGATTACATCAATGGAAGGAATATTATATCTAACGGATGAGCAAAACGAGAAGAAATATGTTCAGATAGACTTGGAAAAACATGGGCAAGTCGTAGAAGATATTTTAGACAGCTTAACTATAGAGTCCAGAAAAGGAGAAGAATCACACCCAATAGAAGAGGTATTGTCAGAGCTTAAGAACAAGGGCAATCTGGGCAAATATGTATAAAGTAGAGATTGTAAAATCTGCTATTAAAGAGCTTGCAAGATTACCTAAGAAAGAAGCAATACGCATTACCGAAAAGATCAGTGAATTAAAGGAAAACCCAAGACCCAAAGGCTGCGCCAAGCTATCTGGCAGCAAAGATGAATATAGAATTAGAATGGGTAACTATAGGGTTCTGTACACCATACAAGATAACATCTTAGTGGTTAAAGTTTTTAAGATTGGAAATCGTAAGGATGTTTATTCATAGCCCGCTCCTATCGTCGCAGAATCCTTTATTAGCACAGCTACTCCGCTTTGCTCTATAGCTGTTGCAGTAGAGCGGCGTTCGTCGGGCCTGCCTCGCCGTCAGGCTGGTTCGCTTGTACACATACTGCGCCAGAGATCACGCTGCTGGCGTGAGTCTCACAGGAGCCTCCTTCGTCAGCCCCTTTGTCACAGTATGCATCTGCGCTCAGCTCCTCACCTATAGCTACTCTGTCTCACATAGCACAGCCAAAGGCAGAGCTATATGATCCACCGCTATAGATAGTATGGCGGACTGCGTGACTCAGTCGGCTGCGAGGATGAGCTATTTATCTTCAATTGAAATATAAATAGGTATAGCTCATCCTCTTGTGTGTACCACATCCAGACAGGCGATATACATCGCTATTCCTGTCTACCTCCTTCGTATCCGCAGTCGCCCGCCTCGCCAAAGGCGGGTCCGCCCCCTCCAAGCCAAGCGCTCAGCTCAAGGCTGTTCTACTGCATCAGTTCGGATAGCTGCCGCCCTTCGGTTGGCTCCTCATTTTTGCTTGTTAAGTGTGAAAACATACCTGCTTAATGACCTCATTCCTCTTATCACTTAACAATCAAAAATCGAGGTCAGCAGGGATACTGCCCGCCACGGCGAGGCAGGCTAAGGGACGGCTGCGGAGTCCCTTATGCACTTTTGAGGTTGGTGTTGCTATGGGTCATAATGCCCTGGCGTATATGTGGCGTTGCGACATAGGAGGCATGACATCATCATACTGAATTATGACTCGTAGCAGCACACCGCTTTTTTTCTTCAATTGAAGCGCTCTTCAACTGAAATAATAAGGATTAACTTAGTGGTAATGGGTTGCTTGAAATTGGAGCATATAGACCAAAAGTGGACACCGCTAAAAGTGGTGCATAGAGCTTTGGGCGCTGTTGAAAATGAGGATAGAAATAGTTTAGTTCTCAAAGACCATTTAGGTTCTGTAAGAGTGGAATTCAAAGATGATGGCACAGGTACCGCAGTGCCTACTAATGTGACTAACTATTATCCATTCGGTTTACCATGGGATAGCGATACAGATACTCGTAATAACTGGACATATACAGGACAAGAGTTGCAAAGGAGTTTTGATTTAGGAGTAATGAATTATGGCGCAAGATTCTATGACCCATCTATAGGAAGGTTTATGAGCGTGGATCCGCATGCCGATTCTTACCTTAATCTCTCACCATATAATTATGTTGCCAATAATCCTTTGATATCTATTGACCCTGATGGCAGAGACATCATTATCACAAATTGTGACTGTGAGTTGACAGATCAATTTTTGGATATAGTGAATAGTAATTTTAATGGACAATTTAGAGCATATACAGAGGGATATGGAGAAAACTCAGTTAGAGTACGTGTTGAATCAACTGAGGGCGGTGGTGACTTGAGTAAGTTATCTACAGGGCAACAAGAGTTTTATAACTCATTTAATGACTTAGCAGAAGTCAAAAATGGTGAAATAAATATTGAGTTGGTTTCAGGAGATAATGATGTCCATACAGGGAGGTATTCAACAGGGCAAATAGATGTTGCTGATTTAGAGCAGTGGCCCGTACTAGATCCAACTACTTCTTCACAAGATGGCCCAACCCAAGCTGGCAAAGTTGATCACGAACTAAGAGAGCAATATTTCAAACAGGTAGTTGATGGAAATAGAGGAGAAAATGTTGATGGGTTTGGAAGTGACAACTCTGGAAATCATGGTGCCGCTATTAATTATGAAGATAGAGTAAATGGAAATTCTCGACGTGGCAATACATATACCAAACCTGATGGAACCCAACATCGATTTTCTGTAGGTTTCCCAAAATCAGGTGTTATTTCAGTATCAAAGAAAAAATTGAAATAATGAGGATATTTAGTAGCGTAATTCTTTTTGTTGTCATTAGCGCTTGTAATGATCATACAACAAAGTTGGACTCACAATGTGCAGTAGATAGTTTTTTTGCAAATTGTTTTATAAGAGATTTATCTGTAATAATGAGCTATGGGATTAACAATGAAACTAATACTGATCAGGCATTTAAGTCGTTTGTTAATCTGGAAACTATCACCAAGGGTAAGAATAATTTAGATGAATTATCCGCAGCTTTTTATGACGAGTATATAGTGACTAAAGAAATCGATAGTCTTTTATTTGATTGGTTAAATTGGTATGATCTAAACAAATGCTATACACTATCAATGGCTTTGAACAGATTTGAGGAAGTAGCTGAACTAAACCCTTTGCCTGATTACAAGGATTCTATGGTTATAAATAAGTTGATGGATAAAAATTCGTTGCTGGCTGAAGACGGATCATATTTGCAGAACGCATATCAATTAATAGAAAAGGACTCTCTAGGTAGAATAACAATGTTGCCGAGTTGGGACTGTACCCGTTGACCGTAGCGTAAACCTGTCGTTATGCGTCCTCCCCGCTATCTTAAGTCTGTTAACGCTGCTCAAGTGTCTGTGACCTCCGCTAACCTAAGTCTGTTTGCCACAGCATAAAAAGCTAACCGCTGCTCGAGTGTCTTTGACCTCGAGCTAATATTAATTAAGCATAAGCCTTTTGTGCCTTTAGGTCTCTGATTAGTGCGTCCATAGTTCTGAGTACAAATGATCTATCTTCAGGAGAAGTGTTTAAATAATTGTGATGAATAAGAAGCTTAAGGTGTTCCTAATCTCTGTACTCATAGTCATTCTGTGTTTATTTTCATTTTACTATTATATAGGAAGTAACTTTGGAAAAGCGGCTCATCATCTTTCGAAAGACTATGTAAAGGTCAGAGAGAATTTATTTGATGACACTACCTCAACAGTAGATACAGTTTATAATCAGTTTAAAGCAGATGTCGATTCACTTCTCAAAATGGAGGGATTAAAAAAATAGTATAATACCTCGTTTTCCCGAATCTGCGCAACATGGCTCTGACGCTATTGAATCTGGAATACCTAATACTGGGGTAATCAATAGAGCAGGAAGTAGTAGTAGACGCAGAGAAAATTTAAGAGGAGTTGAAACGAGACAAGGACTTGATAGAGATGAATTCCCTACGCTGTCCTTGGCGTATCAATAGTTCCCACGCTGTTTGAAGTGTGTCATCCGCTATCCTAAATTTGTTACCGCTGTTCGAGTGTTTGTCACCTCGAAACCATATACTCACTTTCTCGTGACTTTACAGTCCATAGCAATCAATCCACTGAAGGTGAAACCTATGGAAGAAGATTTACTCATGTATATCGCGGAAAAGTAGATGACTTCCAATTTGGAGTGATGGAATTAGTTTTAAAGGAAAGTTGTTAATTAGTTTTACCGATCAGGCTTGTACAAGTAACTGTGATTAAATATAAGTAGATGAAGAAGAAGTATCGGATATTATTACTTGTTCTTTCTGTATCAATTTTTGTTTGTATCGGATTATTCTTGATGCTGGGATTAGGGTTTAGAAATGCGATTGTTGATTCCGGCAAAGGAGTTTATGAGAAGCAAAAAGAGTGGCAAAATGAAGGCATAAGTCCAATTGATACAATCAAAACCCAAATTATCGAACTAGTGGATTCATCTGAGAGCAAGTAGGTGTTCGAATGTCTGCTAATTCGAACTTATATGTCTGAATTATCATGATAATACAAGTGCCTATCGTGTAGTGTACAAAAGCGAGCGATGTTCCACCAACACCCATCAATCATCATTAGCCCTCTATCCTCGTCTTGCTGTCGCAGGCTTTCAGTAGAGACCCACGCAAGTGAAACCACCAGAAGAAGGACATGGCGAGATTTATAGATGGCACTTCCGAGAAGAATTATTGGAGTTACAAATAGAAGTATAAATTAAATTCTATGAAAGTTTTAATAGTAATATCAGTTCTAATTTTATTTGGTTGTAATGACAATAATTGCTCGGTTGATGAATCATTCGAAAGCACTTTTATGGAGATGCGGAATTCTATAATAACGAGCTATAAAGAGCAAAACGGTCTTAGCCATAATGCTGTCAGAGGAGTTTTCTATCTCCAGGAGATCACTGGAATAAGATCCAAAAGTATTATTGGTGATTTAAGTTATTATAACAGCGAATCAGACTATAAAGCTGATATCAGAAATTGGAATTCTTGGTATTCTAAGCATAAGTGTTCTGTGTCCAAAGAAGAATCCAATAATTCTCTTGAGAATGTGATGAAATCTACACAGTGGATGAACTAACTCATTTATATTCTTTAAGTCATGGATCAACGGGATTTATTAGCTCTGCATAAGTCATTTGAAATAGCTTAGGTTGAATGCGAGGTATTATAGTAACTAACAAGGAATTTAGGTATGACATTCAAAATTGAATATCGAGCCTTTATATACGAGGGAGGCATATATGACGACACCCCGCTGCTCGAGTGTCTGTGACCTCGAGCTAATTTATTATGATAGTACAAGTGCCTATCGTGTTGTCCACAAAACGACCGTTTGCGATAGGCTCAAAAAGTCTGTCTAAAAACTACCTAATAATTGCCCATTTAACGGGGCTAAAAGGCAGTGTGACATTACCATTAACAGTAGTGTATCAGCATCATGTAGAAAACTCCTTAAAAGCGATATTTTAGAGGTCGTAACAGGCTAAATCTGTTACAGAATGAACGTAGTGTCGCAGGATCACAAAATCTCTTTATATGACTACTGAATTATTTACTCTTATAGGTGTAATAGTTATCTTCTTATTACTGGTATTACTAAACAGTAAAGAGGCAAAAAGAAAAGGTGGGTTGAAACCGTATTTGCTTGGCACTTTTATAACTTCAATTTTACCTCTCCTTACTACGCATATTGTCTATACAATAGTATGTAGAGATAATTATCCTGGTACAATGTGCGGTCCTGGTTGGAAAGTTCTTGACATAGCAGTATGGGTTCTTCCACTATTACTTTTAGGATATCAGTTTTATTACTTTCTAAGGCTCAGAAAACTATATTGAATGTTTTGAAGCTTCTCCGAATATTTCTCCCTTTGATATATGCTTGTTACAGAATAGACTATACTGTAACAGAATCAGCACTTTAGGTGTGAGGTGATATCATTGATTATCAGCGAGTTTTATATAGAGGCTGCCCCGAAATGTGACAATACTACTACAGTAGTGTAACAGTTGTCTAATAATCGACCGTTTTCTATACCCCTCACCCACCCAACATAATCCCTATCAATCCAAGTATAATAACTCAGTATAGTAATCAACGTCTATTTTCACCGTTTTATATACTATGATCATAGGCTATGCTCGAGTATGTGAGGAAGACCAACATATAGACCTTCAGATCCATGCGCTCAAAGACATGAAGTCTCGTATAACTCTTACCGCATTATAACATTAACCTTCCCGATTATTCCTTATATGATTTGAGACTCATGATTAACCGTATCAGTTTAGATCTCTCAGCGTGCGATAGATTATTAGATGAGTAATTATTCTACCTCTGCCGCTTAAAATTCCCTATATGCCACAGCACACCAGAGGGATCATGTAAGAAGAATTCGCGCCCCCAATCATTATCTACGATCTTGGAGAGCTTTACCTCACCACCGTAGCGCTTTGGGAGATCGAGAGCCTTGATGACTTGCCAGTAGCTATCGAGATCGTCCGCTTCTAAGAACAACATGGAGTTATTGACCCAATCCTTGACATAGAAATCTTGTAGATAGAAGCCGATCTCATCGGCTATTTTGATATAGCACATATTAGAGGAGATATCCGATACCTCGAATCCCAGTTCACGATAGAATTGTTTGGATTGCTCATAATTAGATGCGCCTAAGAATGATCGGATGGATCTTATAGCGCTCATGCGATCGATTTATTAAGCTCTTGGCCCAGAGCAACAGTATCTCGAGCTAGCTCATCAAAGTCATTAAGCACACTCCTATGATTAGCGATTGCAACTCGGATACAGTAGCGACCTCGGAGCGTAGTATAAGAGGGGATGGCAAGGCCTCGCTCGTGGAGCTCTGCCAAGATTTCTTTATTCAAGGCATTCAGCTCAGCCTCTGGCATGCCACCAGGATTATATCGGTAGCAGACGATATCCAGACCGACTGGCGCCATCAGTTCTAAGGAGTTGTGACTTTCAATAAGTTGAGCTAAGTAGCCTGCTTGATGTACGTTTTGTGTGATGAGTCGGCCATACTTGTCGAGGCCTTGTTCTTTTATAGACATCCAAACCTTCAAGGAATTCATGCGCCGGGTGAGTTGTAGGCCGTACTCGCTATACCAGTTCTTGCCTGATGCCAAACCACGCTTATTTTCCATGAGGTATTCGGCAGATACAACGAAGCTATCTCTGTGCTGCTTGCGATCTCGTACGAGAACGCATCCGGCCTCAAATGGGATATGCATCCACTTGTGCAAGTCCAATGCCACAGAGTTAGAGCGCTCTATCCCTGATAATTGAGGTTTTACAATATCTGACAACATCGCAATAGCACCGATGGCTCCATCGATATGGAACCACATATCATGTTGCTCGCAGATGTCAGCTATGGCATGTAGATCATCTATGGCGCCAGTGTTAACCGTGCCGGCACTGCCGATCACGCATATCGGATGATAGCCAGCAGCTATATCCGCTTCTATTGCACTTCTGAGAGCTTCGAGATTTATTGTATAGTTCTCTTCTACGGGTATTTTGACGAGATTGTTTTCGCCAATACCCAGCATCTGTATTGCTTTAAAATTGCAATTATGTACTTCGGTTGAGGCGTATACTCTTAGTTTTTGAGGCGCAGTTTGGAGGCCTTCGGCTCTGATATCAAATCCTGCCTTGCTATTTCGCGCTACAGTCAGTCCAACAAAATTAGCCATGGAGCCACCACTCGTTAAGAGGCCACTTCCTGAGCTGGGGTAGCCGACGATCTTAATCATCCAATCAATTACTTGGTCTTCAAGATATTGACCAATATGATTTCCAGCGCCAGCATTGGTATTGACGAGGCCAGTGAGAAATTCTGCCATCATACCCATGAGCGAGCCATTGCCCATATACCACGCCCAAAACTTGGGATGTACAGTACCCATCGGGTAGGGTAGCACCTTCTCCTTGAACTCTTGATATACTGTCGAGGCTCCAAGCCCAGCTCTAGGTGGCGCAGCGGCGAAGTCATGTTTCAGGTCACCTGGAACTGGTGTCCATGGGCGATTATCCCGCAGTGTCTTGACATGATCAATACTGTCGTCGATCATCTGATGCATGAGTGCTCTGATGGCATCCCAATTTTCTGGATCCAGTGTTTCCTCGTGGGTTGTGCCTTGTGGCAACATAATATGTGATTTAGGTGATTGCTATGCTGTTATGAGCTCTTCCTTCTTGTTCATGCCGTTGAAGAAATCACTCTCATCTGATCCTGAGACCTTGAGTCCTCCTCTATCTTCTCTGAGCGTACGGGAGAACAAGGAGAGGTCTCCGTCAGTCAGGAACTGCCACGTGAGCTTAGACCAAGACGTATGATAGTGCAAGGTGTTGTAATACTCAGGAGCAATCTCTCTGATCTTGGGCAGGTTATTCCATGGGACATAAGAAAAATCATGATGCTCATTGTGGAAGCCTACATTAAAGGCCAACTTATTAAGCGGTCCATAATAGCTATAGGTCTCCTGTGGAGCTTTTACCAGATAATGTTCCTGTATCCATCGCCCACCTAAGGGGTGCAGTCCTACAGAAAAGAAAAAAGATAAGGTCAAATAGAGTAGGGATGTCCAGCCAAAGAAGTAAACCAATGCCGCATCAAATGCAAGCACGGTAATCAGGTTAACCCATATCCAAATATTGCTAAACTGTATCTCTTTTAGACGTGGTGGTCTAAGGGCTTGAAACAATGGGAAGAACAACAACCATAGCGACTTGCCTATAAATGAGTTACCGATCATCTTGGCCTCCCATTCACTTGCGAGATCAGCATCAAGGTCATAGTGTCCTTGAAAGGCATGATGCTTCAAATGATACTTTCTAAAGCCTACAGAGCTCGGAAATGCATTAGGTAGATCACAAAGAATACCCGCCCAAAGATTGGCCACTCTGCTCTTAAATACCATGTTATGTGTACACTCGTGGATCAGCACAAATAGGGCATGATTGGCAAATGCTCCAATACACCATGCAGCTATCGCCACAAAGTACCATGCCACATCTTTAAGCAGAATCGATAGGGCAATCTGCGCTCCAACTATAGCGAATATGTAAAATATCGTATTGACATTCCGTCCCATCAGGTCCTTTATCTGAGGATACTTTTTAAGTATTTCTTTTGTTCTTGCGATATGAGGTTCAGCCGAATGGCTACGATTATAGTCGCTTGTGAATGGTCCCATAAATTCTATTTAGCTTGAAGATATCTACGATTGACAAAGCTAATTAATTAGCCCATCAAAAGTAGCGGCAATAAAATTGTTTTGAAACGATCTACTTAAGCTACCTCATAGCTTTTAAATAAGAGTACCTTGAGCGGTACAGCATCATAAACTATGTTTTATCTTTTTGTAAGGTTTCTATGTGGCATTAATGGGCGTTTCTTCTTTAAAGAGTTAGAGGTTAATGGCGTAGAGAATATACCTAGAGATGGCGGTTTTCTCTTGGCTCTTAATCATTCCAATTCATTTCTGGATGGCGTGATCTGTGCAATCACCAATCCTGTAAGCCTGCATTACTTGACTCGTTCCGACGTGTTTGGACCACCATGGGAAGGAATCCTGACATCTCTACACCAAGTTCCAGTGTATCGACTACGTGATGGAATCAGCAAGCTCGCCAAGAACGACGAAACCTTTGCGAAATGCTATCGCTTTATAAATGAGGATACTGGAGTGCTTATATTTCCGGAGGCCAATACTGCTAAAACCTATAATCTCAGACCGATTACCAAGGGGGCTTCACGCCTTGCAATCAATGCTCAGCTGAATAATCAGAAACCCATGTATATCCTGCCTGCAGGCCTGAATTATGTGGACTATAATGAATCGGGGCATAAGGTGTTTATCAATTATGGGGAGCCTATCAAAGTGTCAGACTATCTCGCAGACTATGAGGAGAAGCCACCACATACTATCAATAAATTAAAGAAAGAACTGACACAACGTATAAGAAAGCAGCTCGCCATACCTGAAGAAGATGAGTTCTATGATCGAAAAGTGAAGATCATCCAGCAGTATGGAGACTTGTGCACGTACGATGAATTAAAGAAACTGATCAATGAACATGAACGAGTAGCAATTGCGGAGCAAAAACCAAATAAGTCATTTATGCATGGTCTTTTGTCACTACCACATTGGCCTGTGTTTTATCTGATAAAGACAATTTTGGGCAATTTCAAAGATCAACAGTTTATCCTTTCTATTAAGTTCTTGGGAGGCATGGTCTTGTTACCGATATACTGGACGATCATCTTCTGTGTGGCATTCTATTTAGGCGGATTTTGGATATCCGTTTCTGTCGTTGGAATGTTTGTTTTGTCGCTGCTAGCTCGGGCTCAGTTTAAGTGACAATTAAATTGAATAAGATAGATTGATCAGCCTTGTGTGAGGCATAGAAAGATGTCCTAATTTTCTATCGATAAATTAACACCTTATGGCTAGGGAGTATGACTATATCATTATCGGTGCGGGTTCTGGAGGATGTGTGTTGGCTAATAGATTGAGTGCAAGTGGCGAATACCAAGTATTACTTATAGAAGCTGGTGGTAAAGACAGCCATCCCTATATACATATCCCTGGAGCCTATCCGAAGTTGCATAGATCTAAGCATGACTGGAAGCTTTGGACGGAGCCCCAAGATCACGTGGATAATCGCAAATTGTATTTACCCAGAGGAAAGACCTTAGGAGGATGTAGTAGTACGAATGCCCTTGCCTATGTGCGTGGAAATAAAGACGACTACAATGATTGGGCATCAATGGGCTGCGATGGTTGGGATTATGATCATGTGCTGCCTTATTTCATTAAGTCTGAGGGTAATGCAGATGTCACGAAGCTTGATAACGGTTATCATTCCGATAAGGGAGCGCTAGGAGTAGGGTATGCGCAATACTATGAGACGCCATTAGCACAAGCGTTTATTGATTCGGCCAAGTCTATCGGACTACCAGACAATACAGATTATAATGGAGCGGTGCAAAATGCAACGGCTCGATTCCAGTACACCATCAAGAATGGCAAAAGACAGAGCACTGCTGTAGCCTTCCTTAAGCCCGTATTAAAACGGACGAACTTACATGTGATGACTCACACTCAAGTACAGCGAGTAATCATTAAGGATCAGCGAGCTACCGGAGTCCAAATACGATCTAAGAACGGTAGTGTTTCAGAATTATCAACTAGACGAGAAGTTATACTCTCTGCTGGCAGCTTTCATAGTCCTCAGATCTTACAACTATCTGGAGTCGGAGCAAAGGATGAATTGAAACGTCATGGCATCGAGACCAAGCTCGATTTACCCGGTGTAGGCCAAAATCTACAAGACCATCTCTTCTACTTTGTTTCGGCTCATACGCATGATAAGGTCGGATTCAACCATAATAGCACATTGCTCAATCAGGTCAAAGACATTTTCGGTTATCTCACGCATAAGAAGAATCCACTGTCGTGCAGTCCTCTCGAAGCTGTGTCCTTTTTCAATCTCGATAATTATAGTGATCGTGTGAACTTTCAGTTTCATTTTGCGCCATTTCATGTGAATGATGGTCGCAATGAAGATATCTACGACTTCAGCACGATTCCGACCAATCGAGATGGAGTGACTATTTGTCCATCACTATTACATCCGAAGAGTCGAGGAACGGTTTCATTGCGTTCTCAGTCCATAGCGGATGCGCCAGTGATTCAGCCCAACTTCTTGAGCGAAGAAGAGGACTTACAACAATTGATCAAGGGCGGTCGTATCGCCATGGAGATTATGGGGCAGGATGCATTTAGGCGGTATATCGGAGACCCCATTGAAATATCACCTAAGAGCTCAGATGATGAGATGATCGCCTATATAAAGCGACGCCTAGAGACGATCTATCACCCGGTCGGTACCTGTAAGATGGGGATGGATGATATGTCCGTCGTTGATCCACAGTTAAATGTTCATGGCATCAGTGGACTTAGAGTAATTGATGGATCAGTGATGCCCACCATAGTTAGTGGTAATACTAATGCTCCGATCATTATGATAGCGGAGAAGGGGGCTGATATGGTGTTAGAAGGGGAGGTTTGACATTGTATTCCGGAGATGGATATAATGGCCAATTATCTGTACTCTATGATGATAGATTACGTCTTGAACACTAATTTAGTGTTGAAGGTGATTTAGTCCTGATCAAAATCCAACGGCGGTGGGCCTTCTGGAATCATGGCTTGGTATATATAATCGCCCTTACGCTCTTTAAATTCCGCTTTTACATCCTCCACTAATTGCTTATCCTCAAAGAGGTCTACCATAGTCATGGCAAGTGCTTTGGATGCATATCCCATGCCTTTGTGTCCGATTGACATACCACCACAAGCCACTACGGCCCATGAATGCCATGGCGTCCCTTTTGGGGCTGTTGTCGCACTAAGTCGAATGGTCGGTGCCACGAAGCTTACATCACCGACATCTGTCGAGCCGCCCATCGGGTGCTCCTGAGTCTCTTCGAGTGGGTTGATCACTGACTCTATACCTACTACTTCGCTGCCTGTTGCTTCTTGTATTTTCTTAGCGAACTCTTGCTCCTCATCAGTATAGCTTATAGCTCCGAGGTGCTCGAGATTTTGTTGGAGCTTGGCCCCGCCAGTTCTGTTGACAAGTACTTCATGTATGCCAGATATGAGTGTGATTTTATAATCGACATCTGCCATGATAGAGGCACCTCGAGCGATCTCTTCTACACGCTTCCACACTTTATGCATTCCATCTCGCTTCGTATCACGCACCCGAGTCCATATTTTGGAGTAGTCGGGGACGACGTTCACGACCTTGCCGGCATCTTGGATATGATAATGTATTCTGACCGTAGGTTTGATGTGCTCTCTGTAATAGTTGATACCATTAGTGTATAACTCCAAGGCATCTGAAGCACTTCGACCATTCCATGGATCTCCAGAAGCATGCGCTGCCTGCCCCTCAAACTCTACGAGGAAGTCCACTAATGCCAAGCTGCTCTGTACATTAGCCTTAGTCGTAGCACTGGGGTGCCAGTCCATCACGACATCGACATCATCGAATAGTCCCGCTCGTATCATCCACAGCTTACCGAAGAATTTTTCCTCAGCAGGAGTGCCATAGAATCTCACAGTGCCTTGCAATTCTCCAGCTTCGATCAGTTCCTTTATTGCCGTGGCTGCACCGAGTGAGGCCACGCCGAACAGATTATGACCGCAACCATGACCTGGTGCGCCATGATTAAGCGGGTCTTTATGTGGTACCGTTTTCTGAGAGAGTCCTGGCAGTGCGTCAAACTCCCCCAAGATGCCGATGACGGGTTCTCCAGAGCCATACTCTGCAGTAAAGGCAGTAGGGATCTCTCCTACGCCTCGCTCTACTCTGAAGCCGTTATTCTCAGCATAGCTAGCGAGCGCATCAGCACTCTTATGTTCTTTGAATGCGATTTCTTCATAGGACCAGATTTTGTCACTCAATTGTGTGAGCTCTTCATATTTACGATCCAGAGAAGCTATTAAAGCCTTCTTGTTCGGGTTCATCTGTCCGATGGCGCTTGTGGTGGCCATGATCAGAATGAGTATCATTGATAGAGATTCAGATAGTCTATGCATAAGGCAAGGTTTGAATCTCTAAAATAAGAAGATCAAGGAACTTTAAAACCCAATAGAACCTGGGTTCATGCCGAGTTGCTGCAATTCTTCCAAGGACATTTCTTTATAATCCCCTTCAGGTACTTCAAAAACCGCTGGGTCTACGTCAGTTTTGACTTCAGTTGCTTCAAATGTCATTTTCATGACCCCTGCATCCATAGTCATACTTAGGGGCGTACCGTCTAACTGAAGGCCAGGCAGTTGCTGCATACCTATATTATCCATTTTGATTTCCTCGGTGATGTACATGGTAGTTGTTATATCACTCATTTCGCCAGGTATTTCATCTGCTTCACCAAATTGAGAAAGATCCATTTTGATACTTACTTCATAACATTCATAGCCTGCTATGTTTTTTGTTTTCTCCTTGTTATAATCGATTTTGTAGGCCTGACTGATCTGAGATTCATCTAGTCCCAGTTCCTTAAATGCATCGGCTCCAACAGGAATTTCCATCTTTATTTTTTGACCCATCATATCCATGTATTGAGTCATAACGCCATTCTCAAAATGTTGATTCATGCTGATGAAGCCCATCATATTAATTTCTGTTACTTGTTTCCCAGGTTTAAAATGCATGATCATTTTCATATCACCCATTATCCCTTCCATCTGTTTGCTGAAATCCGCTCCATCGGATCCTTCGATATCCATACCCATATCCATACCCTTCATCTCCATAGTAATACTCCCAGTTTTTATCTGAGCATCTACAGTCTGTAGGAGAAAGCAGGTAAGTACGGCAGCTAATAATATCAATTTTTTCATGTCAACGATTTTGTTTTAAAGCTTTAAATACGGCGTCAATTGTTCCGTGGTCGATATTTAATGCCGAAAAATACCACTCTTAGCCACGTCGCCATAATGTTACTTCGACGAATTATCATAATTATTCGTCTAAAGAGAACAAACTATTATCCATAGTCCTTCTATTTTGCGACTATCAAATTCAAAATTATATAACAAATAATGTGTTCATGAGAAAATATCTATCTCTCGCCCTGTTATTATGGGGTGCTATGCCATTGATGAGCCAGCTCAACAAGATAGACTTTGTTGAATATGACTTAGACAATGGGATGCATGTGATCTTGCATCAAGACAAAACCACACCCATCGCAGTAGTTTCTGTGATGTATCATGTGGGTTCTAAGAATGAAAACCTGGGCAGAACGGGATTTGCGCACTTTTTTGAACACTTGCTTTTCGAGGGTTCTGAAAACATCGGTAGAGGTGAGTTCTTCCAATACATCACTAATGCTGGAGGATCTAACAATGCCAATACCTGGTACGATCGCACATACTACTTTGAGTTGTTGCCTTCTAATCAATTGGAGTTAGGGATGTGGTTAGAATCTGAGCGGCTACTACATGCCAAGGTTGATCAGATCGGTATAGAAACCCAGCGTGAAGTGGTTAAGGAAGAGAGAAGATTGAGAGTTGATAATCCTCCTTATTCATTGCTGAAGTTTGTTGAGCAAATCAACTCACGCTTGTATAAAGAGCATCCATATCAATGGTCAGTAATAGGATCTATGGCGGACCTGGA
This sequence comes from uncultured Saprospiraceae bacterium, assembly GCA_964489125.1. GTDB lineage: Bacteria > Bacteroidota > Bacteroidia > Chitinophagales > Saprospiraceae > GYS-P2D. Next base: position 3,050 of record CAZAXY010000009.1, on the reverse strand, counting down.
TGCTGCGCAAGAAGAAGACTACGTACAGTTTTATCAGGATTTTTATACGCCTAACAATGCTGTATTATCTATTGCTGGAGATATCGATATCGAAGAAACTAAGGCATTAGTAGACAAATATTTTGCGCCTATTCCTATCAAGAATCCTAAGATATTCAGACCAGAAATCATTGAGCCAGCCTTATCAGGTGAAATCATTGATACTACCTATGGTAAGATTCAGATTCCTGCCATAATCATGGGATATAGGATTCCCGCTCAAGGAACAGACGACTTTTATGCGGTAAGCATGCTGAATACATTGATGTCAGGAGGGGAGAGTTCTCGTCTGAATAAATCGCTTAGAGATGAGCAGGAATTAGTGTTACAGGTCGGAAGTTTTCCACTTGAGTTAGAAGACCCGGGAGTGGCATTGATATTTGGTCTGCCGAATGTGGGAATTGATATTGCCACAGCCCAAACCGCTTTAGACGCAGAGTTTGTCAAGGTGCAAAATGAGCTTATCGGGGAGCGTGAATTTCAAAAATTACGAAACCAAGTAGAAAGCCAGTTTATCACTAGAAATGCGCGTGTAGCGGGAATAGCAGAGAGTTTAGCCAATTACCATATGTACTATGGCAATACAGATCTTATCAATACTGAGCTTGAAAGGTTCTTGGCCGTAACTCGTGAGGATATTCAGCGAGTTGCTAAAAAGTACTTCAATAATGACAATCGAGTAGTACTTAATTATTTACCTGAACCTACAAATCCATAATCATGACACAAATAATAAAGATTTTAAGTTTTGCTGTAATTGTGCTTTGTTTAGCACAATGTAAGAGCACAGAAGTCGCCACTGCTGAGAAGGCAATGGATGACAAGGTCATGGAGACCAAAGAAATGATGGATGACAAAATGGATAAGGTTGCTGATTTCAGGAGTTCTCCTCCTGAAGCAGGACCGGCTCCCAAGATCAACATCGGCAAAGCCAATACATTCAAACTTGACAATGGTTTGCAAGTGATCGTGTCTGAAAACCACAAGATTCCGTCAGTGTCATTTCAAGTTTCACTCAAGAATGAGCAAATATTGGAATATGACAAAGTAGGCTATGTATCTATGGCAGGAGATCTAATGGGTCGAGGGACGACTACTAAGTCTAAGGCAGAGATTGATGAGGCCGTTGATTTCATCGGAGCCAACTTTAATACATTCGGTAGCGGTATGTTCGGTAGCTCATTGACTAAGCATATGCCAGCTTTGCTGGATATTATGACAGATGTCTTATACAATCCATCTATGCCAGCAACAGAGTTGGAGAAGATCAAAACTCAGACGCTTACAGGATTAGAGGCCGGCAAGACCGATCCTAATAGCATATCTGCTAACATGAGAGGCAAGGTGATGTATGGAGGAAATCATCCTTATGGAGAGATCCAGACAGAAGACAATGTCAAGGCGATTGATATTGATGCCTGTCGCAAGTATGTGGACGAGTTCTTCATCCCGAACAATGCTTATCTGGTCATTGTTGGAGATATCACTGTTGATGCTGCTAAGGACGTTGCTAATAAATATTTTGGGAGTTGGGAGCGTAAACCATTTAAGCCAGTTAGACACAGAGCAGTACCTGATGCTGAGTCTACACAGGTACAATTTGCTAATAAGGATGGTGCAGTACAATCTGTGGTAAACGTGAGCTATCCAATAGATATGAAGCCAAACTCGCCAGATGTTATTCCTGCACGAGTGATGAATACGATTTTGGGAGGAGGATTCTCTGGACGTTTAAATCTTAACCTCAGAGAGGACAAGGCATATACCTACGGTGCGGGCTCTAATATAAGTTCAGACCGCTTGGCGGGCTCATTTAATGCTTCTGCGAGTGTGAGAAATGAGGTTACAGATAGCTCTATTACGCAGATCTTATACGAATTAGATCTCATTACTAAGGAGCCTGTAGATGCCGAGGTGCTTCAGAATACCAAGAACTTTATGACTGGAGGTTTCGCACGATCGCTTGAATCACCACAGACGATAGCTCGATTCGCTCTTAATCGATTCAGAAACAACTTGCCTGATGATTACTATGAAACCTACTTAGAGAAGCTCAACGCTGTTTCTGTAGAAGATATACAAGCTATGGCTAAGAAGTATATCAGACCTGAGGCAGCTCATATATTCGTTGTTGGCAGCAAAGATGAGGTGGCTGAATCCTTAATGCAGTTTGATGGAGATGGTGAAATCAGCTACTATGATTCTTTCGGTGAAGTGATGGTGCCAGATGCTACCGAGATTCCAGATGGACTTACTGGGACTCAGGTTGTCCAAGACTATATTGCTGCGATAGGTGGTATGGATAAACTCAAGAGTATTAAGTCTGTTGCAACTACGATGTCAACTTCATTGATGGGACAAAATATGACTGTGAAAAATACTTATGCCGATGGCAAATTCGCCATGTCTATGGGTAATGGGCAAATTACAATTGTAGAGCAGAAGTATAATGGTGAGAAGATGGAAGTTTCTCAGATGGGAGCAAGTCAGGTGATCATGGAAGGCCCCCAATTCGAAGCTATTAAAGAACAGGCTACAGTAAGCCCTCAATTTGATTATCTCAGCAATGGCAGTACGATGGAACTCTTAGGAGCCGAGACCATAGATGGAGTTTCTTGTTATAAGGTGACTGTAACGAAGCCTTCTGGTGACAAGGTTACGGAATTCTATTCTGTTGATAAGAGCCTTTTATTGAGAACCGTTGCAACGGCTCCAGGCCCAGCAGGAGAAACTACTATTACAACTGATATGCAAGATTATAAAACTTATGATGGTTTCATGATGCCATCAGTTGTCAAGATCGTAGGGATGATGCCTACTACAGTTGAAATGAAAGTGGAAGCGGTTGATATCAATGGCGACATTGATATGTCAATGTTTGACATTAAATGATCTGAATTATAGTTATAATAAGGGGGCGTTGATTTACAGATTGACGCCCCTTTTTTTTAAATAGCCTGTCATGTCCTAGTATAGCGTTACACAAAAAGTAGTGTTATGTCTAAGGAGTT